>JAISDG010000017.1 GCA_031265015.1 Spirochaetaceae bacterium
TGCGCAGTTTTTCTACGGGCATACGCGACGGCGTCCCACAGCGGTCCGTGGAAATCTCCCGGCCCGGCGAAAAAGTCGAGGCCTTCGAGGTCCGCCGGGAGCGGGATCAGGAAATAAGCTACGGCTGGTACCGCCTTGCCCAAAAAGATTATTGGGAGGCCGTTCTCTTTTCCCTGGACGACGCGGGTAATCTGGTGGTGGAGCGAACCGGGCCCCAAACCCATATCCCCCGGCTTATGTACGGTGTGTCTGCGGAGGGAAAGGCGGTCTTTGTCATCACCGCGGGAAGCGCCGTTTCGGTGTGCCACGCGGAGGGCTCAAGATTTGTGCGGGACCTGGCTTTTGACGCCCCCGTTACGGCAAAGCGGCACAGCCCCGCGTTGTTGACGGGCTTCCCCGTGGGCCTGCTGGTCGGAGAGGCGGAAGGGGGGGAGATCCTCTACGGGGCAAGCCACGAGCGATCCGGCGCGCCGGCGCTCAGGGAGCTGTTCGCCGGGCCCCGGATGGAGATCCTGGACCTGTTCTTTGTGGACCGCGACCGGATCTCCCTGATCTACCGCTCCGGCGAAACCCTGGGAGCCGCTTTGATCGACTCCGCCGGCAGCGTTATTGCCGACGGGCCGCTGCCCGCATCCGCGGAAGGAGCGCTGCTGTTCCGGAGTCCCCTGGAGGGCAGGCGCCTCTACGCCCTTTCCGAAGCCGGCTCAAAGGAATCCTCCCTCCTGTCCGTGTTTGAATTTGGAGACGAAGCCTGGCGCCCCGGGGAGACCGCCCGGATCCCCCGGATCATCCCGGAGAAAATAGAGTTCCTGACCGGCGTCCGGGACGACCGGCTGCTCCTTATGGCTTCTTCGGAGGGGCTCGTGCTGTTGGACCTTGCAACTTTCGGGGCGCAGATCCTGGAAGCGCAGAGCCACGACAGGACCGGCGCCCTCAACGGCGTTGTGTGCCTGGCGGTCAGTTCCGAAGACGGAATTGCCCTGTATCGGATCGAGGAGTAGGCCATGAGAAAGACTTTCAAATTTATCGCCCTGGCAAGCGTCCTTTTCTGCGTGTTTGCGCGAGCGGTGAAGGCGGAGGATTCCGCATATACCTATACGATCGGCGGCGGCAAGGGCGATCTCACCGTCACTTTGAGAAGCTCCAGCAGGGTAGCCGCACACAACGGCATCAGGTATTACCGGGCCAAAAACTCGTATCTGGATATGAGCGCGAAATTCAACGATGTTGCTCCGGCAAACGACGGATATTATTATTTTTACATGACCAGTATACAGGCGTATGATGAAGAAACGGAAAAAGTCATATTGACCTGGGAAAGGACCGATTCGTTTTCAATGAAGAAATTCTTGGGATTGTCAAACAAAATTACTGTTACTGTTTTGATTGAATATTTTAGACGGGAAAATATTTTTGCAGAATTTCCGCTGTCAATTTTTCCGCCGCAATTTATGGGCTCAAACCAGTTTTCCATACGATACCACGAAGACAACGTTGCCCCGGTTATGACGATCACCCACAAGGGCAAACCCATAGACACCTATCTGCACGCCAACCAGTCTCCCATAGAGCTGATCGCCAGCGCCGTGGATGAGGGTTCCGGCGTGGATGAGGGAACCTGGATTGTCGAAGTGTTCGCCGAAGGCACCGTGTATGGAAATCAGGTTTATATGCTGGGCTCAAAGGATAATCGTTACGTTATTTTTCAGGTGTATGACAGGGTGGGGAATAGCGACAGAAGGGTTATGTATGCAAAAGTGGACCAGACCGATCCGAAGGTAAACATCACCACAACCCCTTCTGCGGAGTGGGCCAATGAGTCCGGGATGACCATAACGGCCTCCGGAAGCGATCCCCAGGGGGGTGTTGATTCGAATACCTGGCAATATTCAATGGACGGAGGGAAGACCTGGAGCGCGGAAGGGAAAATCAGACAAGTGTCCATAGCCGATGAAGGCCTGCACGACGTCCATTTTAGGGTTAAAGACATGGCCGGCAATATGGGCGCTAACTCTATCATTCGCGGGATTGACAAGACGCCCCCGGCGCTGGAAGTAAAGGGAGATTGGGGGGACGCCTGGAGCGCCAACCCCCAGGAAACGCTGGAAATTATAGCATCCGACGAGCTCTCCGGAATGTTGCAGTTGTCCTATCACGACAATAACAGCTCCAGTAAAAATGACTGGAGATCCTTAGGCTCTTCTTTGCACACCAATTTCGAGGTTAAAGGGGAAGGGCGGCATTCCTATACTTTCTATGCAAGGGATTGGGTCGGCAATGCAACCCAGGCCAGCGCCAATGTTAATATTGACAGCAAAGCTCCCTATTTTCAGGCGTATATTAACAGCCCAACTTATATTAACGGGTATATTGCCTGTGCGCAGAAGGAGGGCAATAATTGGGCGCTTCCTGTTTATGTGTATTATCTGCAGGATACGGGAAGCGGGGTTGATTATGACTCCTTTAAATACAAGATTGACGGGGGAGCCTGGACAAAAGCTCCCGGATCTTTTTCGGGGGACGCCCTCACTTTCCTGGTAAAAGCGCCGTCCCTTTCGGAGGGCGTCCATGCCATGACCATCGCAGGGGCGGACAAGGTTGGAAATGCGACGGAACAGAACCTTGAGTTTTATATCGATCTCACGCCGCCGCTGATAACCGGCGGTCCCTTCATGGGGGACACGGTGGACGGGGCGCCCTGGGCCTCTGCGGATAGTTTGCGCTATGGTCTTTCGGAAGTAAACCTATTGGATGCCCTTGATTTTACGGTAAAAACCGTGCTTGCCAACGGCTATTTGTCCCCTTTCAGCGGGTACAGCTACACAGGAAGGGATCTTATTTTTAATGCCGGCGCCCCGGACGGAAAGTACCAGATCGTCATCAGGGCGACGGACAGTGTGGGCAACAGCAGCGAAAAGACCCTCTATTGCAGGCTGGACAGGACCCCGCCGGACATAAGCCCCCTGGTGATCAAGTCCGCGTCCCGATCCGTGACGATACGGGGGACCGACGCGTCTTCCGGCCTGAATTACAGCAATTGCTGGACCTCGGAACTGGCGGGTGTTTCCGGCGCCGCAGGATACACCCTTGATCTTCCCAACGGGTTTTACGAAAAAGAATTTACCCTGACGGATATTGCGGGCAACAGCGTCACTAAAAAGGTTGCCATCTATGTTGACACCAGGCCGCCCACCGTAACGGTGACGGCGGGCGAATACGCGGAATCGGAGCTGCCCGTAAGCATCAATATAACCAGCGCCGTTCTGGGGATCTCCAACGTGTGGCAGCTGCTCGACGGCGTTGAAACGGAGCTGGTAAAAACCAGTTGGAATTCCGTGACCATTCCCCTGGGCTCCCTTTCCGAAGGGCCCCACACCGTCCGTTTTGTCGCCAGGAACGAGGCCGGGGTTTCCGGGGAAAGCGCGGTTCATCAATTTGTGGTGGACAGGACCGCGCCGGAGCTGACGGGCTATGAGCTGCGGGACGCGGCGAATCCCGGGCGTGTCATTTTGGAGGGGGAATATATTTCCGGCGGCGCGGTCCTGGCAAAAATCGCCGGGACGGATCAGTACAAGAACGGCGCCGGGAAGGATCCGGGGGTCATACGGCGCTATTCCTGGGCTGTCACACAACGCCTGTCGGAGCAGCCGGTTTTTAGCTCCGCTCGACAATCCGCGGACCGTGAATTTACCGTTCAGAACTTCTCCGAAGGCCTTAACTACCTCTGCGTCTACGCCGAGGACGGGGCGGGAAATGAAAGCCGGATGCTCAGAATACCCGTGTGGCAGGACCAGAGCGTCCCCGGCGCCCCGGTGGTAAAAAGCTCCACCCATGCGGAGGCTTCCCGGGCGGAACAGGCGGGATTCCTTTCCCGCGCCGAATTTAGTTTTGCTCCGGCCCGGGAAATGAAATCCGGCATAAAGGGTTATCAGTGGAGAATAGAAAAACTGTATGTCAGAAACGGCGTTGCCCTTGAAGGCGTGTTGGTCAGGGAAGGGGAGACCGCCGAAATCGATCAGGAAGGGAAGGGCGGCCTTTCGGTCGAGCTTGAGGACAATGACGAAGACGAATTCTACCAGGCGCTGGCGCGCTGCGTCGGGGGGAACGGCAAGGAGGGCGCCTGGACCTCCTATAGGTTCAGGATCGATTCGGAGCCGCCCGGGGGCCTGATGGTGCAGACCGTTCCCCAGGCGGACGGCTCCTCCTGGCTCAACCAGGGGGAGGTCCTGGTCCGGTGGAACAAGCCTTCCGACATGACGGGAGTCGCCGAGTACCGGCACATCATCCTTGATGAGGAGGAAACTTTGGCTTCCCCCCTGGAGGGGCGGGACCCTTCGTCCTGGGGCAAAACCGCGGACACCCAGATGAGGGTAAACCTCCGCGGCATTGGGGGCGCCAAAAAATCCGGCAAACTGCGGATAGGGGTCAGCGCGGTTGATTACGCGGGGAATGCAAAACTCGGACAGCTTTCCTTTGGCTACGATTTTATTCCCCCCCAATTTAAGCAGGGCGCCCTGGTCATCGCCGACGCGGAAAACGCCATGGGAGCGGGGAAGCGGATACGCTGGGGCAGCATCCTGGACGGAGAATCCGGGCCGGACCGGGTGGTCATACTGGTTTCAAACGGGGACAGAACCAGCGCCTATACGGTCGCTCCGGAATTGACGGAATACGTCGTTTCGCCCCTGGAGGAAAACAAGGCGTTCACCGTGGTGGTCCGCGCCTATGACCGGGCGGGAAACCAGGCGGAACTGTACGATGTGTGCGCCACCGGCAACGCTGCGATACCATCGGTGTATGTCATCCCCTATCTGGAAACCATCAACGGGTATGACCTTGCCGGGAAGAAGCGGATCCAGGGGGCAGCCATTTCCTTTGAGGACATAACCCTGCGGATGCCTGAATCGCTTGAGCTTTTCGCTGTGGCCAACAGCAATGGCGCCGTAGTCAGAAACCCCCTTGAAGCAATTCCCCTGGAGGATATAAGCGGCTCAGGCGGGATCTTTGAGGCGGGAAGGAGCGGCGGCGGGATCTACGAGCTGCGTTCCGGCGGATTTGCCCTGGAAGCGTCCGGGATTGCTTTTAGCCGCGGCGGGGGGCTGGACCTGGAAAACGCCGCCTATGTCAGGCCCGTGTTGGTCGACGGCGTGAAGCAGGACAGGAAGATCAGCCTGGGCGCCGTCAACGCGGGGAATCCTCCGCTTATGCAATTTAGCTCAGGGCCGTCCGCCATCGGAGCGGCGGCGCGCATAGAAAGCGCCTGGGTGGAAGACAGCGCTGCTGCCGGAGAACTCAGGAGCGGTTTTGCCCTGACCGGGGTGGATTCTCTTTTCCTGTCCGACGGCAGGGAATGGTTTGGGGGAGCCGGCATTTCCTTTGACCGGGCGCCCCTGAACGCCATGGGCATAGGCCTTGAAAGCGGGGCGGGGGAAGCCGCCCTTAAAAACAGCTCCGTGGAAGCGGACAGCAGGAATCTTGCCGCCCTGCTGGATACATCCGCGCAGAAGCCCCTGACCCTTGCCATGGGGGACTCGGTCTACAGGGTCAACAGGGCGGGGATCCGGGGGAGCCTGCTGGATATTTACGAGGCGGTCCTGCCGCTGCCCCCGGGCTACGAGCCCGCCGAACTGACGGTGCGTAATATCACTATTGACACCCACACAAAAACTGTTCGCCAGGGCCCGGATTTTTCCGCGGGCACTGTTGCCGTGACCATTCCCGGCGGCGCGGTTTTTGAGGGAACCATGATCAGGCTCGATTCCCGGGGCAATCTCCTGGTGACGGGCTATATCGATTCGCAAATTTACGGGATCTACCGGGCGGAAGACATCCCCCTTTCCGGCGCGGGCATTGACTGGGATGCCGGGGCGGAGATACGGGAATTTTCCGCGGAGGTTCACGGCTTTATGGTGAGCGCCCCAAAGGCGCGGGTGACCGGGTCGGGCATACTTATTCCGGAAGGAAAAATTGAGCTTTGGGGCGGTCAACAGACGGTCGCCGGCCTCGGTTTGAGGAACGACAGAAAAGACGCGGTGTGGAAGGACGGAATCATCGGGGGGACCTTTTCCGGCGATCCCGGCTACGGCAGGGAGGTTCAGCTAAGCGGAGGGAAGGTGGCCGGCGGCGGAGTTTTTGCCGACGCCCTCATCCCCATTGGGGAGGCCATTGTGGACTCCACGGGGGCAAAGAACTGGACCTTGCCCCAGGCGCAGCTGCACCCGAATTTTGTCATGACCGGCAGCTTTGCCGGGGAAAAAACACTGGTTGTGGCGGGCGCCACGGTCAGGGCGGAAGACTGTTCCTTCGACGAATGGGGACTGCGGATTGGAAAGGCCTCGGTGGAGCATATTCCCCATCTAAGCCCCGGAACCGCCGCCTTTACGGGAATGGCCGTCAATTACCGGGGCGTGTCCCTGGAGGGGGTGGCGGAATATGCCTTTGTGTTGGCCGTTTCCGGCTGGGAGCTTGGGTACGGGTCCCTCGGCTTTGACGGGCGGGGCATAAAGGGCCGGGGCTCCCTGGCGCTCCCTGAAAAATTGGGCGGCTTCCCCCTGGTGTTCCCGGAAACCAGAATCGCTGTGGACGGATCCTTTGTCTGCGAAGGCCCGGAGGCGGCGGGGGAAATTATCCGGTTCCAGGGGCTGCCTGTTTTTGCGGGCGGCGCCGCTTTGAAGGTTCTCGACGGCGCCCATGTTCTTGAGCTTGTCTCTCCGGGGATTTCCTTAAAATCGATCAACGGGCCGGATATTTTCTTTGGCAAAACTATTTTTAACAGCGAAGGAAAAGTTCTCCTGGGGGACAATGAGGATTGGAGAGTCGATTTTACTTCCTTCAACGGCTACCGTATAGGACTGGAGCATTGCAGAATCGACGACGAGGGTTTTTCCCTGGAGGGGGTCCTTTCCCTGGAATTATTCGGCAGGGAGGTGGAGATTCCCGGAGGAGCCTACCGGATACTTCCGGATCTCAGTGTCAGGGGAACGGGGGCGCCCCAGGGATTGGTCTATGCCGCAGGCGACTGGTCCGTGCGGGGAAGCAATATCGTCTTTGACGCGGACCGGATACGGATAGGCGCCAACCGGGTCTTGTTCCGGGAACTGGAATTTGACCTCGGGGAGATTCCCTTGAGCCCGGACGGACGGCTCCTGGAAAGGGTCGTTAAACAGCAGGGGCTGGGGGTTTCCCTCTTTGGCGCCGGGGCAAAAATTGCCGAAACGCGGTTTTCCGGCGACGGCATTGAAGCCTCGGTGGTGATCAGCCTCCCCGCCGTCCTGGGGGGCAAGTCCTTTGTCTTTGACCGGGTGGGGTTTAGGGCCAACGGAGAATTTTGGGTTGAAGAAAGGGTCGATAAATTCGATTTCACCGCCCTGGGATTCTCCTTCGCCACGGAAGATCTCACCATGGACCGTCTGGGCCTCAAAGCGGCAAAAACGTCGATCACCCTGCCGGCGTCCATGGAATCCGTTAGTTTTACTGTTCAGGATTTGACCATAAGCGCAAGCGGGGAGGTCGCCATAGGCAATGCCCAGGTCAGCCCCTTTACCCTCTGGAATATGAATTTTGATCTGAATAATTTTTCTGTTTCAGGCGGGGAGGCGAGCTTCCAGGGCAAGGTCAGCCTTCCCCCGGCCCTGCCGGGAGCATTGTCGGGCCGGGCCATACAGATCCGGGATTTCAGGGCGTCCCTTGGGGGCGGCATAACGGCCCTGGACGTTTTCCTGGAGGGGGACTACCGGGTCCCCTTCAGCGACGCCTGGAGTCTGCAGTTCAGCAATGTCAGGGTCGGCTATGCGGAGGGGCAGCCCTGGGTAAGCGCCGACCGGACAGAATTGCTGTTTCCGCAGGAATATGGGGCGAGAAACGCGTATATCGACCATGCGAAATTCAACCCCCTGACCGGGCAGTTTGTTTTTTCCGAAATTGCCTTTGGCTCCGAAATTCCCATGAATTTCTGGGGCGTGGAATTTACCCTGAACAGGCTGAAAATCGATTCACAATTTTCCCTTGAATTCGGCGGGTCCGTCCGTTTCCCCGATTCGGGGCTGCCCGCTTTTATCGCGGGGAAAACCGCGGCGTTTAACCGCTTTCAAATAAAATCCGACGGGACCCTGGGGGAAATAGACGTCAAGCTGGAGGGCCTGGAGGGCGCCCTTGTTCCGGGTTTTGACGGCTTGACTTTGAAAAAGGGCTCCGTCACCCTGCTCAAGGAAGGGGCCAAGTCCCTGATCCTCAACATAGGGGGCAGCATAGCCCTGGACAAGTCCATGCCCGCGGGTTTGGCGGGGGCGACCCTGAAACTGGAGACCTTTTCCTACGACACGGCGGCCAGGGAGATAAAACGCCTGAAAGCCACGGCGACTTTGCCCTCCGTCAGCTCCCTGGGGAATTTATTTACCAAACTTACCATAGCCATTGACTGGAACGAGGTTAAACAGACGGGGCTCCTCAACCTGGGGGGCAATTTAATTTTCCCCGCCAGCTTTCCCGCGTTTCTCGCCGGGAGGGAAGCGAAGATCAGCAATTTCAAAATCGGCTTTGACGGGGTCGTCCAGTCCTTCACCGCCAAATACACCACGGAAAAAAACAAGGCCTACGACGCGTTCGGGTTCCTGCAGTTGTCCGACGTCGCCATTGAGGCGGCGCTGAAATCGGGTGTCATGCGCTTCGATCTGGCAGGAACCGTGATACTGCCGGAGGATAAATTCCCCCAGGGCATAGGCGGGGTCCGCTCCGTGATTGCCATGGAATTTGACACCGAGTCGGGCCTGAAAACAGCCTCCGCCCAGATGAAGATGGGAAACACCAAACTGTTCGGCTCCATGCAGGTCCACAACGGAATCATAGGCATTTCCAAGCCCGAGGGAAGGGCTCTGGAAATTTCCCTGGGCGGCTCTGTTGTGCTTCCCTCGTTTTTTCCCCAGGGCCTGCGGGGGGTAGCCCTGGCGATACGAACCTTAACCATAAACACCTCCGGTGAAATTCTGGATGTGGACATTGGGGTGTCGGGGATGAGGGCGACCATATTCGGGACGGCGGAGCTGAGCGGCGGCGTCATCAACTTTAAGAAAGGGGTGGGAAACGAATTTCTGGTTGACATCGGTGGCAGCGTCCGCCTGGTCGGAGCCGCCCTGCCGGCGGGCCTGAAGAACGCGGAGCTGGAAATCCGGTCTCTGGAATTGTCCACCAAGGACGGGCTCCGGTCCTTTGACGCGGGGGTCAAGGGGGAAGTCGCGTTTTCCGTCCTGGGGGGAGTCAGCATTACTGTTTCTTCCCTGGCCCTCGGCGAAACCGGCATGAGCATGGCCGCCTCCGCCAAACTGCCCGCCAATTATCCTGAGGGACTGGCCAACGCCCAGTTCCACCTGAGCGCCCTGGAACTGGGGTGGAACGGCAAGCTGCTGGACATTAAGGGGGGCCTTAAATCCTGGTCCATGACCCTTGTCGGATTTACGGCGTCGATTGACGAGCTGTACTTTGACAAAGACACCAAAGGGCAGTTCTGGGTAACCCTGAAATCCTGCAAACTGCAGATCCCGAAAAATTTCGGCAGTTTCGGCGGCCAGTATGTCGCCATAAAGAACGCTAAATTCAGCCCCGTGAACGGCGGCTTTCTGGGGGACATAGAGGTTTCCAAAATCGAAACTGAAATTGCCGGATTCAAGCTGACCCTGGACAAGCCTTCAATTTCATTTTCCGAAAATTTGATCAATTTTTCCAAGGCCACCCTTAAACTGCCCGATTTCCTGAGCAAGACCGAAATCACCCTGAAAAAAGTAATCCTGTCCGCAGGGTCGGGCCTGAAAGTTTCCGGCGGCGCCTTTAAGCTGCCCGGCTTCAACGTGGGGCTTTTTGCCTTTAGCAATGTGGCGGTCGATTTTTCACTCTCCGGCTCCCAGTATGCCCTGGAAGGGGGCGGCTCCGTTCTTATTCCGGGGGCGGGAAATATCAGCGCGTCGGTCGCCTTTGCGACCAAAAGCGACATCTATCCCATCGGCCTTAAAAGGGCGGAATTTTCCTATGTCGCCTCCCTGGGGGGAATTCCCCTGGGCGCCACCGGTCTGGTTGTCAACGGCATTTCGGGGGGCATCAGCTACGGCCCCCCCACCGAGGTGCCCGGGAAAGTCCAGGGCCTGTTCGAAGACAAGGGCCCGAGGATGAAGGTGGGGCTTCGTGTGGGGGACTCCAAGGGAGGCTCCATTATTGACATGGCCCCCACCACCTGGGTGGACTTAACCAACGGATCCTGGGCTTTTCAGGGCCAGGCTACGGTGTTGCGGGGCGTCCTCAACATTACCGCCGATGTGGTCGCCGGCCTGGGCACGGGGGACAACAAGGGATTCATGGGGGATTTTTACATGGACATAGGCTTTGCCCGGGGCGGGGTTACGGTCTATGTCTTTAAGAAAAGCGGGGACGTCATTATGTCCGGAGAGGGGCACGTGGAATTCGGCATCCCCAGGGGATATATCATCAGCAAGTGGTTTCTAAAGATTCCTTCCAGCGACCTCTGGCTGGGGAGGGTGAACGCCGCGTTCGGCAGGTTTACCAACGGGAGAACAGGGGCAAAGGGCTGGGTGAGTCTGCCGGTTTTAGGATCCGTGGGCATTTATGTGGGAACCGGGGGACTCGACGTGGGCTCCCTGTCCAGCTATGAAATAGAAAGGCCAAACTGGAGTAAAAATGTCCGGTTTTTTGACAACGGCGGCATTGACTCCTACGACAACAGGGATTCGAGCGGGAACGAGGACACAACGTGCCAGTTCTTTGTGCCCCCCAGGGGCGAGAGCATCGCTGCGCCCCTCAGCCTGCTCCACGAGGAATACGACGGAAACGAAGAGGTTCCCGGCAGCGGCCTCGACCGGCTTATCGTTGTGCTTGAGTATCCCGAGGGCGCGCCGGAGCTTACGGTCGTTTCGCCCTCGGGCATTGAGTACCGTGAAGGGAGCGAGGGCTGCGAGACCTTTGTTGAGGAGCACGGCGTTGTAATGGCCGTTCTTTCCGCGGAGGCGGGGATCTGGCAGCTTAGGGTGAGGGGCCTTGAGGAGGATGCCTATCATTTAAGCGCCCTGGGCAGCATGGCCATGCCGCACCTTGAGCTTGAGGAGCCTTCCCTGTTGCCGGAGGCCGCTCCCCAAAGGGCGCTGGAAACGGCGAGGGTCCGGGGAAGGACGGAAAAGGGCGTGAACAGTGTTCGTGTTTTTGCCCGGGAATCGAAGGAGCTTCCGGGATTTGATCTGGGAAGCTATGCCGTTGACGGCGAAGGCCGGTTTGACCTGACGGTTCCCCTGGGGGACCTTGGGGACGGCGAATACCTTATTTACGCGGAGCTTGACGACGGACCGGGCGCGGAATTTTCCCCCCCGGCCTATGCTCCGGGGACGATCCTTTTGGACCGGAGCGAGCTTCCCATGCTGGCGCCCCTGGCGAGGGTTGCGGAAACCGACGACGGGATCCTGAGCCTCCGCTGGGAAAACACCAACGCCGGGCGCTCCCAGGGGTACAAGGTTAAAATCCTGGACCGGGGGGAGGGCGCGGAATCGATCCTCTACGCGGGCAATATCACTGCGCTGGATTTTCCGGGGTATACGCCGGAACAGGAAGTTTCCTTCTCCGTCGCTGCCCTGGACCGTGCGGGCCTGACCGGTCCCTGGTCTGAGCCGGTGTCCATACGGCCCGGCCAGGAAAAGCCCCTGATCAACCGGCCAATAGCCGCTTCCACCCGTGTCGAAGCAAAGGGTTTTAGCGGCGGATTTATTGAAGGGGTTGTGCGGGCGGATATCGCGGACTTCCGGGAGAGCGCCGATTCTACGGGCTATGTCGGGATCCGTTATGCCGGCCCTGCGCCTGAGCGATCCCTCAACCTGCACTTTGATCCCCCCGTGAAGGTGGAGGGGAGGAGCGTGGAGCTGTCCTGGCGCATGGGGCTTGAGGAATCCATGGGGCCGGGTCTCTACGAATACCCCTGCGAATTTTTTAACGAAGCCAACGCCGCGCTGAACAGCCCCTTTGTCCTGGCGGTGGAGCTTAACTGGCCCGATCCCGAGGTTTTCCGGGCGGACCCGGATACAATAAGCGGAATCGAAGAAACCGTCCTTGCCGTGCACGGCAACGGTTTTGTTCCCGGAACCAGGGTTTTTTGGCGGGACGAGGAGCTCGTCATCCTGGACAGCGCCCTGGGATCCCTGCGGGTGAAGGCGCCGCCCCGGTTCAGCCCCGCCGAAGCGCAGAAAAACGAAACGGCGCGGGAGGAGTTTGTCGTCCAGGGTCCGGGAGATAGCAAAACTGTTTTCCCCGTGACCGTGTTGCTGCCCAGCTACAAGCTCAGCCTGTACGCCCGGACCGCGGAGATCCTTCCCGGCGGGAAGGCGGACTATGCCCTGGCCGCAGAATCCCTGAACGGCTTCGAGGGGAGACTGTCCTTCAGGGCGGTTGAAAAACCCGAGGGGCTGGAAATTGTCCTGCCGGAATTTGCCCTGAAAGCCGGGGCGGACCGCGCCGCGGGGATCCTAACGATTCAGGCGGGGAAGGACATCCGTCCCGGATCCTACACCGTTGTTGTTGAAGGGGACGGGGGCAAGCGCTTTGAGTTGACCGTGACGGTCCGCTCCGAACAGCCCCCTCCCGCCATTGCCAGCGTGATTCCCCGGGCGGCCTACACCGGCGGCACGGTTCATGTGTACGGGAACAATTTCGGGGGGGAAGGAAAACTGTTGATCAATAACCGGGAAACGCCGGTCTTATCCTGGTCCGCCGGGGAAATAGTGTTTGTGGTTCCCGGCGACGCCCTCAGCGGCCCCCTTCATGTGCTTGCCGCGGGGATCGAAAGCAACGCTCTGTCCTTTACGGTGAAAGACCGGGGCTTTGAACTGCGGCCCGCAACGAATCTTCTGGAGATCGCCGCGGGGGAGGAAAAAAGCGTGCCCCTGGTGGTGACGGGGCATGGGGACGCGGTTGTCCTGAGCGTGGTCTGCGAGCCCGGCGCTCCCTTTGCGGCTGCCCTGAGCGGAACCGTTCTGAAACCCAACGAGCCGGCGAGTCTGGTGGTAAAGGCCGACGGATCCGCGGTGAACGGAAGCTGGGGGGTGGCGATTCGCGGCGAAAGCCAGGGCTTTGAGGCCTCCGCGGAAATACGGGTTGTCATCGGCAGTTCCCTCAGCATCGTCACCGGCCGTCTTCCGGACGCCCTGGTGGACGTGGCCTATCACGCCGAGCTTGCCAGCCGGAACGCCCGGGGCGCCCTTGACTACCGGGTGGCGCGGGGGGATCTTCCTCCGGGGCTTTCCCTCAGCGCCAGGGGCGTTATAAGCGGGCGGCCCGCTGCAAAAGGCCGGTATCAGATGGATATTGAAGCCCGGGACAGCCTGGGCTGGAAGGACAAACGTTCTTTTACTATCGATGTTTGGGAAGAGTCCTGGGGGCAGGCCGGGAAGGACGGCGGACACAGCCGGTCCGTAAGAACGGATCTTCCCGCCAGGGCGGACACTGCCTGGGTCTACAAGGGCGGGGAGCCCGTCTCCCGGCTGCTTGGGGCGGAGGACCGGATCATTGCCCTGGCCGCGGAGAATATCTTTGCCCTGAATGCCGGAGACGGCTCCCTGTCCTGGAAGGCGAAGGGAGCATACCGGACCATGCTCTACGCCGGGACCAGACTCTACGCGTTGGCGGAGGGCGGGCGGCTTGAGGTTCGGGATCCCCGGAACGGCGTTCTGCTGTGGACCCGGGACGGCATAGAAGCGATCAGTTCCGACGGCTCCACGGTAATTGAAGAAACCGTTGACCGGCGTTTCATCAGGAATGCCGAACGGGGAACTTTGATTCAGGAGCAGGGGAGGGGAGGGAAAGGATTATTCCCAACCCTGTGGCAATACGGCTCCGCTTACGCAATGGAAGAAAGCGCCCTGGTTCCGATTTACGGCCCCGGCAAAACCTTTGACGCGGGGGAAAGGATCCTCGCGGCGGCGGCGGATATCCGGGGAGGCGCGGCGCTCACCGAAAAATCCCTGGTCCTCTTTGACCGGGACATGACAGAAACGCTGCGGATACCCGCCGCCCATCGTCCGGGGGCAACGCTGTCCCTGACCTACGAGGGGGTGTCGGTGTGGGACGGCGGGCAGCTCAGGTCCTACGACCGGGAGGATCTGCGCCTCCAATGGACCCGCAGGATAGGCGGCGGCGCTGTTCCGGCGAATGGCGCTGTTCTTGGAAACGGCTTGGAGAAAACGATTGTCGCCGGGGGGGACGGGTTGACGGCGTTGAACCGCTATACCGGCGGCGTTATATGGCGGGAGGAAAAGCCCCACACGAATTTTGCGCTTTACCACGGGAAAATATTCGCCGCGGACGCTGCCGGCAGCATCGCTGCGTTTAACGGCCCCCCGAATATCGCGGGGCCCGTGACGGAACTGAGCATCGATCCGCCGTCCCCCGGGGAATCGCTCTGGTATACCCGGCAGCCGGAGCTTGCCATAACCAGCGTTGATCGGGAGACCTATGCGGCGCAGATCCTGATGCGGCACAACAGCAGCCTTTGGACCGACGCTCCTCCGACTCTGTCTCCGGGGGAGGGGGAACACTACATCGCCGTTTACGGCGTGGACACCAGGGGCGTTGCGGGGGCGGAGGCCAGGCTGCAGTTCCGGGTTGACACCGGTTTGCCCGAAAGCGATATTACGGTCTCCCCGGAGGGCCGGGAAAACGGCTGGCACAATGGACCCGTCACGCTTGCCCTAGACGCCTGGGACGAGGTTTCCGGGATCGACTGGGTTTGGACTTCCCTTTCGGCCTACACCGGGCCGGTGATCCTTTCGGCCCAGGGGACACACCGCTTCTCCTGGCAGGCCGTGGATCGCGCCGGGAACCGGGAGGAGCTTAGGGAACTGGAGATCAAAATCGATCTTGAGCCGCCGGTGGCGGAAGCTTCGACGGCCCGTGACCAGGGTTTGGCGGAGCTGACCCTCAGCGCCGTGGATACGCTGTCGGGGGTGGCGTTTATTGAATACCGGATCAACGACGGCCCGGCGGAACGGTACGGGGAGCCGCTGTGGTTTGCCGAGCCGGGGAATTACCATGTGCGCTACCGGGCCTTTGACCAGGCCGGAAACGGCGGCGACTGGCAGAGCTGCGACATAACGATACC
>JAISDG010000020.1 GCA_031265015.1 Spirochaetaceae bacterium
CGGCGAAAACAACGGCGAAGGTGAGGGGCCTGGGCAGAAAGGCGGGCTGGCCGGCGCGGCGGCGGCGGTGATTACCCCGGCGGCCGAAATGGCCTGCTCGGACTCAACCAACAGCGAAACGCAGACCGTCCAGGATGTCACAGTTCCTCTTACTTTATGCGGCGAATCGCTTTCCTTGGTGTGCCCGCAAGACCTGTTGGAAGACAGCCAAGACAAAATGACTAATGATGTGATACCTGTTATAGAAACAGTCTTAAGCTTAGATCCTGATATGAAAAGTCATATTATAAATCTTCTTTCAATAAATGAAGTCAAAATCATAGTTAAAAACGACGGATCTGTCGCAACGTGCCAGAAGAGCGGTCCCTTTACAATGATCGTCAATTATCAATGGTTGCAAGCTTCAGCTGAGACTACCATTGTAAACGCAATGGCGCCAGTTTTTGGGCAGATGATTGTAGCTAAAGCGAAAGATTTTCAGAACGCGCAGCAAGAAGTGCGCATTGCGCCTGGGAAGGTCCAAAGGCCAAAACAGACGTAAACTTTAAAACACGCGGGCCGCGGAATTTCGCGGGCCCAACCGGCAGCGGAACCGCCTTATTTACACGCCGGGCTTTATGGTATATATAAAAGAAGTAATGGAACTTCCCTGGCTTTCATTTTTGCGGATCTTCGGATTACTGCTTGTCCTGGTATACCACTTTCATACCGATTCCCTCCCGGGGGGCTTTTTGGGGGTCGATATTTTCTTTACTATTTCCGGTTATCTTATTACCGCCCACCTGATCCATGAATTTGAAACCACCGGGACTGTCCGGCTTTTCAATTTTTACAAGCGCCGTTTCCGGCGGCTTCTGCCGGCGGTGCTTTTTATGCTGGCCCTTATGCTGCCCGCCAGCCTGCTTATTTCCCCCAATTTCCGGGCCGGGATTGACCGTCAGGCTGCCGCGGTTCTGGGCTGGGTCACCAACTACTACGAAATTGTTACAGGCAGCTCCTACGAGGCCCAGCTTCTGCCCCATCTCTTTGTTCATACCTGGACCCTCGGCGTGGATGTCCATTACTACCTGATATGGGGCGCCGTCATCCGGTGTTTTGCGTTCTTCTGCGAACAATCCAACCGCTCCCGGAGTCCGGTTCTTCCGCTCCGTATCCTGGCCGCCGCCGCGGCCGTGGCGTCCTATCTGGTGATGCAAAAACTGGCCGCCGCCGCGGAGGCCGCCTCAGCGGACCCTTCCCGGGCCTATTTCGCCACCGAATCACATTTCTATCCCCTGATGATAGGTTCCCTCACCGCCCTTTTCGCGGGTTTCCGGGAGAGCAGGTTTACCGGGTTTATCAGGAAACTCGGCGTCGTGCTTCCGGTATGCCTTATTCTGCTTCAGGCGGGAGGCATAGGACTGCTGGCCCGGATGCTGAACTTTGAGAATCCCGCCGTACAACGCTGGGGAATTCCCGCGGCATCCCTCCTTGCCGCCGGCATTATTTCGCTGCTCCGGGGCCTTCGGGGCGCCATAGGGCAGGAACCGGCTTTCTTTAAATATCTGGCCAATCGAAGCTTCAGCATATATCTGTTTCACTGGCCCCTCTTCATTATCATTAAACAGCTCCCCCGGGAACCAAGGCTTCCTGCCTTCATCGGGGACATGCTTCCAAGCGGCGCTGTTATTGTGGCGGTTTCGGCGATCCTCACCGCGGCTTTTGCGTGTCTGTCAAATGAACTGGTTGAAAAGCGGTTCGGCAAAAAGGCCCCCGGGGTAAAGAAAAATCCCGCGGGCAGAATTATCCCGGCATCCCTCTGCGCCCTGCTTTTTTTCGGCTGCTGGTACGCGGTCGGCAGGGCGCCCCGCAAAACCACCATAGAACAGGATTTTGAACATGAAGCGCTTCTTCTCAGCATAGATGATTTGTACCAGGCGGCGGAATCCTTTAAACAGCCGCGGTTTGATCCGATAGCCCAGAGAACTACTGAATGGCTTCCAAGCAGGCCCACCATCGGATGGCTGCCGGTCATTCCAAACCGGTCGCTGAATTCGGATTTTGGTTCAATCACCGTTATCGGCGACTCGGTTCTTCTGGGAGGGGGCAACACGCTCAGGACCTACATAAGGAACGCGCATATTGACGCCTCGGGAAACCGCAACATTGTCCAGGGTGAACAAATAGTAACGGCCCTTAAAGCCGAAGGAAAGCTTGGCGAATACGTGGTGCTGGTACTGTCGACCAATAAAATCCAGGGTGATGTGGAGGCCGCGGAAAACATTGTCAGGAATATCGGGCCGGGACACAGAATTATTTTTGTCACCGGCCACGGCAACAAAAATGTACTGTCCCTGAACGAAGCGTACCATTCCCTGGCAAAACAGTATTCCTATGTTACCGTCGCGAATTGGGACGCGGCTATTTCACCCTTTGAGTATCTTTTGTCCACGGATAACATTCACATGGGGGATCCCGCTTCAAAGCGGATCTTCGCCCAGTGTATCGTGAATGCCCTGGTAACGGCAAAAGCAAAACCCTCTTCGTAGGCAGGCGGTTATGAACGAACAGCAAAAAAAGATAACCGGGTTTTTGTTCGCCGGCATCTGCGCGGTTTTTACCCTGGCGGCGGCGGCATACGCCATGGGATACATCGGCGGTAAACACAGGCTGGCGGGGGAACGGGATTCCTTCGGGGATGTATATTCGGGCCTGCTGGTATTGGGTCAATTTGAGGGCCCGGTAAACATCCGCTTTGCGGACGGCGACGCATACTCGGGCGGATTTACCGGCGGCTTTGAAGGCCGGGGTATTTTTACATCGAAAGAGGGCTGGACCTGCGAAGCCGTTTTTAAAAACGGCAAGGTTCAGGGCGAGGCCCTGATCACGGGAAAGAGCGGCAGTTACCGGGGCGAGCTGGATAATTTTGCCGTTACGGGCAAAGGGATCTTTCGTTCGTCCGGGGGCTGGACCTACAGCGGGGACTGGGTCGAAGGTATCCCCGAAGGAAACGGAACCTTTACCTGGCCCGGCGGGGCGGTCTATACCGGCGCGTTTAAGGACGGCCTGGCGGAGGGCAGGGGTGTCCTGAGCGGCAATCCCTACTGGACCTACGACGGCGAATTCAGCGGGGGGATCAGAAACGGACAGGGGGCCCTTAAAACAAACGACGGCAAAACCATTGAAGGAACGTGGGAAATGGGGATGCTTGTTCAGCCCGCCGCGCTTGGGAGATAAATCTTTGCTTCAAAGAGGCTTTCCCAAAACTTTAGTTTTGGGACAGGCTCAAATACATTGTTTAAAATACACTTAAGGTAGGTATGATCCATGTTTTCTTTTCGTAAAAATCTCCCGGCTGTTTTTCTGGTCCTTTTGTTCCTGTCCTGCCGTACCATGCCCCAATGGGATGAAATGCCGGTTCCCCCGGTTTCTTCCGCCGATCCGGCCATTGTCCCCGTTGACCGTTCTCCCCAATGGTGGGTAGACCGGCACAATAACCGGATAAACAACGTAACGCAAAATCAAAAAATAATTTTTATCGGCGACAGCATTACCCAGGGATGGGAATGGACAAACGCGTGGAAAGAACTGAACCAGCGGTTCAACAATAAAATAACCAACCTTGGCTTTACCGGAGATCAAACGCAGCACGTCATTTGGCGGCTTGAAAACGGGGAATTCCCCGCCGGCATAAACCCGGAATATGCCGTGATCATGATAGGCACAAATAACAAGAACCGGCCGGAATCAATAGCCGCGGGAATCGGCAGGATTACGGAAATAATCAATGCCTGTTCCCCTTCCGCAAAAATAATTATTTTGTCGATATTACCCAGCGGGAGCGGCAGCGATGATGAAAACACGGTAAAAAACAACGCCGTCAATGAAATTATCAAAAACTACGACGGCCACTTAAACATCAAATACCTTAATATCGGGCGCCATTATGTCAACGAAGACGGTACTTTAAAGACGGAGCTGTTTACCGATAAGCTTCATTTAACATCGGCGGGGTATACTTTGTGGAAGGAAAAACTGCTGGAAATAATTAATTGAATTCCCGCCGGCGGCCCGGGCCGTTGGGACAAGATTCAGGCATTAAGCAGCAATTCAACCTGCTGTCCGGCAAGCTTTGGGTCGGCGCGGCCGCCGGTAGCGGCGATAACCTTGCCCACAAGGTAGGCCGTCAAGGTCCTGCGGCGTTTTGCCTTTGCCGCGTCATTGGCGGCAATAAGTTCACGGAGTTCCGTTACCGTAACCGGTTCGGCGGCGAAGACCGCTTCCGCCGATTTGGCGATGCCGGCCGGATCGGCAAGCTGCTCCCAGTTGTTGGCTTTAACGATTTCTTCCGGGTCCCGGTCTTCGGCAATCACGATGTCCAGGCACTGTTTGGCGATCTTCCCGGTGATCCGTCCGGCGCCGAGCATCGTCATCAGGGACGCAAGCCGGGGGGGGCTTAGCTTAAAGGAAGTGATGTTCCGGAGGGCAATGCCTTCACGGTTAAGGATATGCTTGATGTCCGACAAGAACCAGTTGGCAATCCGCGGGGGAATTCCATCGCCGGGATTCCCGCCGTCCCGCGGCAGCAGCTTCGCTTCGCTTACCGCCGCTTCAAAATAATCGGCCCCCTCTTTTTCATCGCAGATAAGCTGTGACTGTTCTTCGCTGAGGCCGTAATCGTTCATCATCCGTTTCATCCGGGCCCGGGGGAGTTCCACCAGGGATTTCTCTACGGAACCGCGGAAACTTTCATCGGGGCAGAATACCGGCAGGTCCGGCTCGGGAAAATACCGGTAATCCTGGGCATTTTCCTTTTGCCGCATGGGCATGGTCTCGTCCCGGTTTTCATTCCAGAGCCTGGTTTCCTGGGTTACCGTTTTGTTCAAATCCAGCAGCCTGCCCTGGCGCTTTATTTCATAGTTTAAACCCAGCCTGACAAAGCGGGACGAATTGAGGTTCTTGATTTCTACTTTCCTGCCCAGCCCTTTGCCGGGAAGGTTAATCGAAACATTGGCATCCGCCCGCAGGGATCCTTCTTCCATGTTGCCGTCACAGACTCCCAGATAACGAACTATACGGCGCAGTTCCTGGATAAAGAGCTCCGCCTCTTCCCCGGATTCCATGTCCGGCTCGGTAACGATTTCCAGAAGCGACACCCCCGCCCGGTTATAATCCAGCAGAGAGACCGTGCCGGTGTGGATCATCTTTCCCGCGTCTTCTTCAAGGTGACATTCTTTAATCCGCACCTTCTTTTTAATGGGTCCCGCCGGGCCGCGGCCTTCCAGCTCCATATAGCCCTGTTGCCCCAGGGGCGAAGCAAATTGTGAAATCTGATAGTTTTTTGTCATATCGGGATAAAAGTACTGTTTCCGCTCAAACCAGGTCCGCTCGGGTATAGTACAATTGAGCGACCGGGCTACCATGCAGCCCATGCGCATCGCATCAATGTTCAGGGTGGGAAGCACCCCGGGATAGCCCAGGCATACGGGACACACATTGGTGTTGGGTTCGTCCCCGAAGGCGGAACGGCAGCGGCAAAACACTTTGGTTTTTGTTAAAAGGTGGATATGAACTTCAAGCCCGATAAATGACTGGTACGTCAAAAACTTCTCCTATCCAAAAAATGCCTTGTAACCCGCGGGATGGGGAAAGGGATGGGCCGCTTCGTAGGCTTCCACCATAGTAAGAAGCCGCCCTTCGGAAAAGGCCCGGCCCAGCAGCTGTACCCCCACGGGAAGGCCCCCTTCCACCGATGCGGGAAAGGACACCGCCGGAAGCCCCGCCAGGTTCGCGCAGCAGGTATAGAGATCCGCCGCCTTTTGCGCGAAGGGTGAAAGGGAACCGGATCCCCGGCCAAAGGCCCTGGTGGGAAACACCGGAAGCAGGATCGCATCCATCGTCTGAGCGGGACCCGCCGGATCGCCGTAGGGTCCCCCTACCAGGGCCTCAAAACCCGCCCGGATCCCCGCCCGGATCCGCTGGGCCCGAAGGTAATACCGGTCCTGAAAACCGGAACGGAGTACAAAGGTTCCCAGAAGTATACGGAGTTTAACCTCATCCCCAAAACCGGCGTCCCTGGCTTTATCGATAAGATCGTCGGGATTTTCCGCCCAGTCCGGCCGCTTTCCGTACCGGATTCCGTCAAACCGGGCCAGATTGGCGCTGGCCTCCGCGGCGGCGATGGTATAGTACGCCGGGACGCCGTATTTAAGGCCCGGCATTTCCACATCCACCAGCTTGTATCCCAGTACGGCAAAACCTTTCTTTGCCGCCTCAAAGCCCCTGCGGACTTCACCCTCCAGCTCCGCCGCCTCCGCGGCAATCCGCGCCGCCGCTGAAACCGCGCCGTCCGCCTCCGCTTCAGCAGCGCCGCCGTTCATGGTGCTGCTGCCATTTATGGCGGCCGCACCGGCAACAGCTTTTGCCACCGCCTCCGGGGACAGGACGCCGATAACCCCGGTCACGGTATCGGACGCGCCGTTTTTGTCACCGGCATAAAGCGGCGGCGCCGCCGCAGGGGCGTCCCGGGAAGTATCATCCATGGGATCTTTTCCCCGGATGGAGGCAAAAACCGCCCTGGTCCTGGCGGCGGTATCCGCCAGGATGCCGATGCCTTCAAGGCTCGACGCATAGGCCACCAGGCCGTACCGGGAAACCGCCCCATAGGTCGGCTTAAGCCCCACCACCCCGCAGAAGGCCGCGGGCTGCCGGACCGAACCGCCGGTATCGCTGCCCAGGGCAAAGGGAACCATCCCCGCGGAAACCGCCGCGGCGGAACCACCGGAAGAACCACCGGGAACCCGGCTTGGATCCCAGGGATTGTTGGTTCTTTGGATCCCCGAATTGTCTGTGGACGATCCCATGCCGAATTCGTCAAGGTTAGTCTTGCCGATAACACAGCCGCCCAGGGCTTCAAGTTTGAGCACCGCCGTAGCGCTGTAGGGAGAACGGAAGGCCGCAAGAAGTTTCGATCCGCAGCTTGCGGAAAAACCCTTCACGGCGATATTATCCTTGACCGCAAAGGGCCGTTCCGCGATAAGGGCTTTTGCTTCGGAGGGGACGGAAAGGCTGCCGGATTCACCGGCGTCCGGCGGGAGCGGAACATCCGCCGCCCCCGGCGCATCGGGCCGAAATTCGATAAAAGCGCCGATCTTTTCTTCCCATTCCCTGCAATATGAAACAAAGTCTTCCGGCGGTTTATAGGGCATTAAAAACATCCTCTATCCGAAACGGCTTTTCAAAACCCAAAAACCGTCCCGGGTTTATAATCACAACACGTTGGGGATAACGATAAAACGACCGTCCCATTCTCCCGCATTGTTCAGCATCTGTCCGTTCAGATCCGCCGCCCCGTTATGCGCGCCGGAAACGGTATCCCCATCGCCCCGGAAGTGATCCGCCCCCACCAGGCGGGCTCCCGCGGCCTGTCCGGCGCCTGCCTGCTGTAACGCCCCGGCGCAGGAACCAAAAGCCGCGGCATCGTCATCCTGCATGGCGGCAAAAAACCCCAGCATTTGTTCAAACGCGGGAAGGGCCGCGGCCAGTTCATCCTTGCTTACGTTAAGATGGGCAAGCCGGGCGGTTTCCTCCAGGTCTTTCAAATCCATGGCTTACTATCGCATATTTTTACACATTAGACAATCCGCCGGCGGCCCATAAATGCCTCGTTTTAAAATATTACCGAAACCGGCGCCTTGTTTAGAAATAGAAAATGTTACCAAGGCTATTCCCTTCATGCGGGGAAATCTTCGTAAATGCCTGCGGTTAGCTTTTTTATGGTGATACAACCGATGCTATGGTTAAATTTTACGATGCTACATTACGGCTACCTTGCGGAGAGAGAGGGATTTGAACCCTCGGTACCCTCACGGGTACACACGACTTCCAATCGTGCACCTTCGGCCGCTCGGTCATCTCTCCAAAAATGATACAAAACTCAAGCGCAAAACAGTCATACTGGTTTGCGACGGAGCAGGGGGGATTCGAACCCCCGGTACCCTTTGGGGGCACAACTCCTTAGCAGGGAGCCACCTTCGACCACTCGGTCACCGCTCCAATGCAGCCCGCGGCTGTTACTTACCATCATACACGAATAGGACATCCAGCTCAATCCCATTCCGGAGCAGGGGGGATTCGAACCCCCGGAACCCTTACGAGCTCAACGGTTTTCAAGACCGTCTCCTTCAACCGCTCGGACACCGCTCCAATAAACTGTCCGGTTTCACGAAAACCGGAACCTTGCGGCTCAACGGTTTTTGAAATCGTCTCTTAAAACCCTTTGTAAGCGACCGGAAGGCCGTTATCCTCCTCAAGTATCATTCGGAGCAGGGGGGATTCGAACCCCCGGAACCCTTACGAGTTCAACGGTTTTCGAAACCGTCTCCTTCAACCGCTCGGACACCGCTCCAATATACAACTACTACCGGTTTCAAAAAAGCCGGAACCTTGCGGCTCAAAAGCTTTCAAAACCGTCTTCTAAAACCGCCCTTTGCAAGCGGCCCTAAGGCCGTTATCCCCCAAAGCCGTACAGTCCTTTGGCAAATAATTTTGAGGCTGACACGATTCGAACGTGCGACCTGCAGATCCGCAATCTGCTGCTCTATCCAACTGAGCTACAACCTCAAATTATAGGGTTTTACAAGGGAAATTACATGATACCACAGTCCAATCATGCGTGTCAAGGGGACCGCGTTGCCTCAAAAAAAACCGCCCATATACCGTTACGCAAAGGTCCCGGTAAAAAATTAAGGTTCCGGCGTTCTTAAAAAAGGCTAATACCTGAAGAGGAATCCCAGATCAACGGCATATACGGGCTGGATGCCCGGATCGAGCCCCAGTTCCCGGCCCCGGATGGCAAAATCAAAGGCAAGGATTTTCATATCGATTCCGAAACCTACCGAGGGAAGGGCTTCCGCTATTCCCGCCCGGAGGCGGAGGATCTTAAGCAGGGTAATCTCCGCTC
>JAISDG010000022.1 GCA_031265015.1 Spirochaetaceae bacterium
GACGAAGGATCATGGGCATTAGTACCGGCCGGGGGGACGCCGGTTTTACCGGCCTGCCCGGAACAGCCGCCGCGGGAGGTCGTCCGTTCCAGACTGGGGGCGTCCGCAAAGATGATCCCCGCATTGAATGTCTTGGATCGCTGGATGAACTGGACGCGGTTCTTGCCCTTTGCGAAAATCTGCTGTTCCAGGCGGAGGGCGTTTCCCCCGCCGGGGAAATTGTCAAAGAACTGCGGGAAGAACTTTTTGACAGGGTAATGCCCGGGGTAATAGCGCCTAACGAAGGCGCGCTGCCGCGGATCCGCCGGCTGGAACAATGGATCGAAGAATTTGAGCGGAAACAGCCTGTCCGGGGCTTTATCCGGAACTGGACGGGCTCCGGCGGCGCGGCGGCATATTTGAATATAGCCCGTACCGTCTGCCGCCGGGCGGAACGGCACATGGCAGCCCTCGCCCTTCCGGCCGCTGAGCGGGAACCTGCGGCGGACAAGATGGAATGTGCCCCGGATAAACCGGAACATGCGGCGTACATGCCGCTGCTTGCCTGGATCAACCGCCTGTCGGATTTACTTTTTCTGCTGGCCGCGGCGGAATAACACGGAACCCATGAATCCGTATCCGCTTAGTTCCGGTATATATGATGATCCGGTGAAGCTGTCAGCGGACAGGGACTGCCCCTGTTTTAGGTAAAACAGCTAAATATACACCCATAAGCACCAGGGCCGCTCCCGCCCACTGGAGGCCCGACAGTCGTTCTCCCCGGATAAAAAATCCGGCGATGACCGTTACCACCGGTATGAGGTTGATAAAAACTGCGGAAACGGATATGCCCAATACTTTGAGGGCATGGGCATAAAGCCAGTAGCCCAGAGCAGAACAGCAGATCGCCAAAAAAAGCACATGCAGAATAACGACCGCGTTAGGCGTTCCCCAGGCTTTATATTCCAGGGCTGTAAAGGGAAGAAAGCCCAGGAAGCCGAAAAAATTCTGCCAGAAGACGATATAAATCCGTGAGCGGTTCCGGCTGAAAAGGGGTTTGGTCAAAAAGCCATACAATACCCAGCACAGGGCCGCTCCTCCCATGAAAAGATAACCGGAGATATTTCCCGAAATAGCAAAGGAAACCTGTACTACCAGGGTTATTCCGGCCACGGAAATAAACGCCCCCAGCCAATGCCGCCGTTCCAGAGTCCTGCTGTTTGTGTGCCGCAGCTTTGCGGCGCACCATTCGGCGATCATGGTCAGAACCGGAATAACCGCGACAATGAGGGACGCTTCCGACGCGGTAACCAGGGCCACGCCGTTGTTTTCGCAGAAAAAGTAAAACGTGACCCCCGCCAGGCCCGATCCGGCAAGGAAGGGCAGATCCTTTTTCAGGTTGCCGCGGCGGCGGCCGTCAGGCTTTTCCATCAACCGGTACATAACAAAGAGCAGCACGATGGCTATGGCAAAACGAACGGCCCCCAGGGTCATGGGAGGAAAAACGGAAACGGTAATCTTTATGGAGATAAACGAAAAGCCCCAAAATAAAACACAAATGCTGTTGGCCAGAACGGCAGCTTTACGGTCCCCGGGCGGCGTCTTTGCAGACAGCGTCCCCCCAGGCGCCTGTACAGGTGGTTGCATTGTGGGCATAACCCCATAGTAACGGAAAAGTCTTCTTTGGTATAGTGAAAAGGTATAGTGAAAAAGGAGGTTGGCGGTTATGGAAAAATCAGCTCACGATTTACGGAACAGCAAGCTGGGGCCCCTGGTGGTCAAAGCCCTGGAAACGCGGCATTTTGAAGCCTGGTATGTTAACGATATTCCCGAAGCAGCCGAAAAGGTTTTTTCCCTTGTTCCCCGGGATCACGTTATTGCCTGGGGCGGTTCCGCGACAGCCGCGGCGATGGATCTCTATAACCAGGCTGCCGAACGGGGCTACAGGCTGATTAACCGGGACGCGGCAAAAAGTCCGGAAGAAAAAGTAGAACTGATGCGGCAGGCCCTGCTCTGCGATACCTTTTTGATGGGTACCAACGCCTTAAGCGAAGACGGCCAGCTGGTTAATATTGACGGTAACGGTAACCGGGTGGCGGCGCTCTGTTACGGTCCAAAACAGGTAATCGTGGTAACAGGGATCAACAAGGTGGTAAAAACCCTGGATGACGCTGTCAGCCGGGCCCGGAATCTGGCGGCGCCCCTTAATATCCAGCGTTTTCCCGCGGTTAAAACTCCCTGTAATATAAACGGCGCCTGCGGTGACTGTAAAAGCCGGGACACCATCTGCGCCCAGTTTGTCATTACCCGGATCTGTAAACCCGCGGGCCGGATCAAAGTAATCCTTATCGGGAAGGATCTGGGGTTTTAGCCATGCACTACGAAATGCGGCGAAAGGACCGGGCGGTATCCCGGGACGAGGCGCTTGTTTTTTTGGACAAGGCCCCTTACGGCGTCCTGTCAACGGTGGACGGCGACGGGGTACCCTACGGCGTACCCCTGTCCCTGGCCCGGGATGGGGACTGGCTGTACTTTCACGGCGCCCTGGAAGGCCACAAGGCCGTGAACCTCCGCGGACAGTCCAGCGTCTGCGTTTCCTTTGTGGGCAGCGCCGAATTCCCCCAGGATAATTTTACCGTAGTCTATGAATCGGCTGTCGTCATCGGGACTGTGTACGAAGTTTTAGAGGATGATGAAAAAATCCGCGGCCTTCGGCTTATCAGCGGGCGGTTTACCCCCGGAAACATGAGCGCCTTTGAGGAGGAAACGGCAAAGATGCTCAAGTTTACGGGGGTCTGGAAGATTCATATTGATGAAATTACCGGCAAGCGGAGAAAAAAACCATGAACATCCACGGAACCGGCTGCGGCATTCTGGATTGTATCTATGCGGACGAAGATTTTTCCGGTCCCGGTTACCGGACAGCCATGTCCAAAACAGCAGGTGACGGCGGGCTAACCCCGGGCCGGCTGGTGTTTTCCAGCGCCCTGGAACAATTTATGGGCAGGCCCTATGACGAGGTGATGGCCCTGCTTAACGGCGGTAAGGTTCCCGACACCCGGAACCTTGGCGGACCCTCGGCGGTATCTCTGGCCCATGCCTCTCAAATGCTGGCGGACGCGGATAATGCCTTTGCCGTCCGGTACTACGGCGTCAGGGGCGGCGATGAAACCGGCGATGCGCTGGAAGAAAAATTTTCCGCCCTTCCCTTTGCGGACGTAAAGCTCCTCCGTAAAGACTGTCCCAATTCCCGGGTGGATGTGCTTTCCGATCCCCGGTATGATAACGGCAGCGGGGAGCGTACCTTTGTCTACCGCAAAGGTTCGCTGGATGAATTTTACCCCGCGGATCTGACGGAAGATTTTTTTGACGCCGCCCTTGCCGCCTTTGGAGGAACCGCCCTTACTCCGCATCTTCACGATGGACTTACCCCGCTGTTAAAAAAAGCCCGCCGGCGCGGCGCGGTAACCGAAGTCAACCTGGTCTACGATTACCGCAGCGAACTTGAAAATCCGGGGCAAAAATGGAGGCTTGGACTGCAGGACGACGCCTATTCTTATATTGATCTGCTGCTGGCGGATCAGGAAGAAGCTCTTAAAACATCGGGAAAGCCCGCCGTACAGGAAGCGGCGGCCTGGTTCCTGGAACAAGGCTGCGGCGCGGCGGTCATTACCCGGGGCCGGAAGCCGCTGCTGTTCTGCGCCGCGTCCGGTACAGCGCAAAGGGCCGGCGTTTTTGGGGCAGGCCGCAGCCTGTTCCAAAAAGCGGGCTTGACGGCGCTGCCGGTCTGCGAAAAAGTGAACCGGGAGCTGGCGGCCTGTCCCGAACGGCGGGGAGACACCACCGGCTGCGGGGACAACTTTACCGGACAGGTTATCGCGGGACTTGCCAAAGCCCTGGCGGCGGGACAGGAGAGCGGCATAGACCTGCGGGAAATCTGCATCCCCGCCGTAGCCGCCGGGGGTTTTTGCTGTTTTACCGTGGGGGGCACGTACTACGAAAAAGAACAGGGGGAGAAACGGCGGCTCCTGGAGCCCTACATCAGCGCCTACCGGAGCCAGCTGGCACCGGTTTAATGATTGCCCTGCGGGCGGCGTAAATGCCGGTGATTTTCCGGTACAATTTCCCTTCGGAAAGGCGGATCTCCCGAATTTGCCCGGCAGCCCGGGCTTTTTTACCGTGTCGCTATTCTTCCCGCAGGAGCGCTTCGCTAAAGCCTGCCTGGCCGAGCCGCTCCGTTACCATCCCCAGGTCCTGCCGGCGGAGTCCGGAAAGTACAACCCGGTAATATTCATCGTGTTTCTCGTAGGCCGGATGCAGGCCGGCTTTTTTTAGTTTTTCAAAGGCTTCTACCGCATACCGGGGCTGCTTATAAGACCCTACCTGAACGCGGTAGTATTTTCCCGTGTCGGCGGCGGGAATCCCCGGTTTAAGCTGTGCCGCCGAAACCGGGCCCGGCGCGGGCTGAAGGGTTTCCGTAACCGCGGGGGGGCTGAAATAGGGTTCCACCGAAGCGGGCCGGACCTGGAGCGCGTCCCCGGGCTGTAGATCGCCGGGGCTTACCGCTTGCGGAGACGCCGCCGTCATTACCGGTACTGTTGCCATCGAGGCTACCGATGCCGGCGGCGTAACAGCCTGGGCCTGGAGTGTGGCGGCCGCCGGCGGCGCTGCCCGGGGGCCGGCGGACAGGGTAACCACGTCAAGGCTTTCTACAATAACCGGAGCTGTGCCGGTACTAATCATGTCAAGCTGCGCCGCCGCGGCCCGGGACAGATCGATAATCCGGGCGGCTACAAAGGGTCCCCGGTCATTTACCCGCACGGTAACGGACTTATTGTTATGCCGGTTGGTTATTTTAAGCGTGGTGCCGAAGGGCAGCAGCGGATGGGCCGCAGTAAGCTGGGAATCGTTAAAAATTTCTCCCGAAGCGGTGGGTTTTCCGTTAAATTCACCGCCGTACCAGGAGGCAATGCCCTCCTGGTAAAATATCCCCTGGCTAACCGTTCCGGTTCTAACATCGGACTGGGCCGAAACCAAAACCGCCGCCGAAATCAGCATCCATATCATGGCTATTCTTTTCATATTTCCAGTATCGGTAATTTGCGGAGATTGTTAAGGGAGAGCTGCCGGCTTGCGCGGCAATCGGGCCGGATTTTCGAACAAGTTTACAGGACGATTTTTTCCGGCGGCAGATGTTTACGCAGGATGTCTTTTAGATCCTTCACCATGATTGGTTTGGAAAGAAAATCGTCCATTCCCTCTCTTAGAAAGGTTTCCCTGACTCCCGAGATGGCATTGGCGGTCAGGGCAATAATGGTAATCCGGGTAAAATGATCCCCCAGGGAACGGATCTTTTGAGTTGCCTCTATGCCGTCCATGCCGGGCATCATGTGATCCATAAAAACAATGTCGTAATGCTGCTTTTTGACAAGTTCTATGGCTTCTTCCCCTCCGCAGGCGGTGTCAACCTCCGCGCCGTAACGGCGGAGCAGACCTTCGGCTACCATGCGGTTTACCTGATTATCGTCCACCACCAGAACCAGGGTATCCTTAACCATAAAGGATCCTCCGTCTTCCTTGATTCTGCGGTGTTCGTAGTTCTTTTTGCCGTTCAGGGCATCCGCTAAAGCGGTGATCAAAACAGGCCTGTTCAGGGCATTGGGGATTTCCTTGTCGTATTTTTCCGAAATTTCCTTAAGCAGGATAAATTTAGTGGCAGTATCCGTATCCAGGAATTTCCGGAATCCTTCCTTGACGCTGGTGTCAAAGAAGACATGGCTAAAGGAGCCGGTCTGGTATTCTTCCCTGACATGTTCACGATCGGTACAAATCGTATACTGTATTCCCAAATCCCGAAGCATAAACTCCATGCCTTCCGCATTGTAGGTATTGGGTTCGTACACCAGGACCCGCTTTTCCGCGGGCCGTTCCACTTCCGCCAGAAAGCCATGGGGCCTGCCCGGACAGACCACGTAGAACGAAAAGGTCGTACCTTCGCCGTATACGCTGCCAACGGTAATTTCTCCGCCCATCAGTTCCAGCAGCCGCCGGCTTATGGCCAGTCCCAGGCCGGTTCCCTCTATGGCGTGATTCCGGTGGGTGTCAAGCTGCTGGAATTCGGTAAAGAGCTGGGTTAAGTCCTCTTTCTTGATTCCCTGGCCCGTATCGCTGATGGTAAAATTCAGGCGGTACGCATCCCGGCCTTCACTGCCAAACAGGGGTTCGGTCCAGGCGCTTAGAATAACCGCCCCTTCTTTGGTAAACTTAACCGCGTTGTTAAGGATGTTGATAAGGCACTGCTTAAGCCTAATCTCGTCGTTTATTACCACCGACGGCACATTCCGGGAAACGGATGCTACCAGGGCCAGCCCTTTTTCGGAAGACTTGATGTTGATTACGTTCAGCGTATCGCTCAGCATGGAGGTAAAATCAAAGGGCTTGGAGATCACCTCCATTTTTTGGGCGTCAATCTTGGAAAAATCCAGAATGTCATTAATGATATGGAGCAGGCTTAAGGCCGATCCCTTGATTGTATCCGCCCTGGTAATCTGCTCTTTATTTAAGGGATTGGTCAGCATCAGATCCGTCATGCCGATGATCGCATTCATGGGGGTGCGAATTTCGTGGCTCATGTTTGCCAGGAAATTGCTCTTTGCCCGATCCGCGGATTCGGCCAGGTTTTTGGCCTCCATGATGGGGGTAATATCGGTCCATTCAAAGATACGGGCTACCGTTCCCTCGGGCAGCCGGGAGGAACGGAGCAGGAAGTAGACCGGGGTTCCCCGCTGGACAACGGAAAAGTGCCGTTCCACGTACCCCGGCTGTTCCAGGATTTCCTGGAACAGCACGCGCAGTTCCCCCGGGGGCAGGAAGTCCAGCAGCGGGCGTCCGCGGACATGGGTTTTATCGCTGATGGCAAGCCATCCCGCCAGGGAATCGCTTAAATATTCCACCTCCGCGTTGTTGTTGATAATCACCATAAAGGAAAATGTGGTCTCCATCAGGGAGGCAAAGGTAATTCCGGACCGCTCCACGTCGGCGATAATCTTAAGAAGAAAACGGGCAAAGGAATACAGCAAAACGCCGCAGATAATGTACGTTACCACCCCCGCCACTTCTATGTACCGGGAAACGCTGCCCGCCAGGGGATACCGGAGAAGCAGCAGTACAATTACCAGAACGGCGCTGGAAAAGATCTGGAATTTCAGAAAAGCCCGGTAGTCCAGATAGCAGAACGCGATCATCATGTCTATGATAACCAGAAAAGGATACAGGGGATCTCCCTTTAGGATCAGGGCCGCAGTGCTTATAAAAGCAAAAAAGACCGATGTAGAAACCCATGCTACCGTATGGCGGGAAAATCCGCTAAAGTAAAAAATCCAGGTAAAAACAACAGCAAAAGCCAGGATGGTAGCAATCCGGATAATACACTCGGCGGCGCTTGTACCGAAGATGAACATATAAAAAATCGATATAAACAGATAAATTCCAAGGCCGGCATAACTGATAAGCGCCGCATAGTGATACGCTTTGTTATGGCCGTAATTGCCTGGCTGTATGCTCACTCAACGGCCTCGCCGGAATCCTGGCCGCCGGTAAAATCTTCGATAGTAAACTCTTCCACCGGTTCTGTCGTGTCCACATGAATTATGGGAACACTCAGGCTCGCCGGATAGACAAAGTCCAGCGAATAGGGACAAATCTTAAAATTCACGGCGTTGCCGTAAAACAAACTTTCGTCCAGGGAAATGGTCATGACGGAATCCGAGGAAACCCGGAATTCCCTGCACCGGTAATGGCTGATATACTGGGGCCAGTTCCGGTACAGGCCCTGTTCATAGTCCCGGAATACGGCAAACACCTTGGTCCGGGGGATGCGTTTAATGGCATAAACATCCATGTACCCGTCGTTGAACAGGGCATCCGCGGCGGGCCGTAAGCCCATGCCGCCGGTGGGGGCGTTGCTTACCAGAATGCTGTTGTATTCTCCTTCTATCTTCTCGTTTTCCGTTTCCAGAGAATAGAACTGGTTATATCTGCCCAATAGGACATTAAACAGGCTTGCGGCAAAATAAGCGGCGTTTCTGGGCAGTTTTGAACGCTCCGCCAGTTTGTCCCCCGCCCGGCAGGCTTCGGCTTCGGCGCCGATAAAAGCGTTAACGGCTATGTAATGATTATCGGCCCGGATGGTATCTATGGTGACCACCGGCGAAAGGGTCAAATTTTGCAGGGACTGGAAAAACTCCAGATTGCCGCCGAAAAGCATGGAATTGACTTTGCCCAGGGGGTACCACGCGACCTGGACATTGGCTAATCCCACGGCTCCGTTGATCACTTCAAAAAAGGTGTTGCTGCCCCCGATGGCATATACCCGGACCATTTCCTGGGCATGGTGGACATAACGCTGGGTATAACCGGAGGCGTCCCGTCTCCAGCGGCAGAAATGTACGGCATAATGCCGTCTGGGGTTGGCGGCAAAGTAGTCGTGAATGTCCTTCTCAATTTCATCAATGCTGCCCGCAGGCCCCGAAGCGGGATCGATGATAAAAAGATGCCTCATGAAGAGCCGTTCCCCAGGGTTTCCAGCAGCCGGGAAATCTTGTCCCTCGCGCCGTCATATTCCAGGTTTTCAAGATCGCCCCCTATTTCCGCCAGGGTTCCGGCAATGTTTTGGTCGTTCCACTTAAGTTCCGTCAGGGATACAAGGATTTTGTCGGCCTCCGCGGCGTCAAAGTTGCCGCAGGCGTCCAGGGCTTTTTCCAGCAGTTCCCGCAGTTCCTGCGCGCTGCCTGCCCGGGAACCGCGCTCCTGACGGGGAAAAAGGGCAGCCAGGTTTCGGGACAGGGTCCGCAGCTTTTCTTCGAAAGCGGGATAGTTTTCCGCGCAGTACGCGGCGTCGTCGGATTTGGCGGCAAATTCCAGCTGCCGGGCTTCATCTCCCAGGGGCTCCGCACCGATGGTGTACAGCGCCGATTTCATGCCGTGCACTTCTATGGCAAAACCGGGCAGGTCCTGCTGGTACAGGCTGCGCATCGTAAGAATTCCCCCGGTAATAACCTTGATCGTTACCTGCAGCAGCTCCGTATACTTTTCCTTTTCGCCGCCGATAAGCAGCAGGCCCTGTTCTATATTGAGGTTCTGGATGACCTTTGCCTTTTCCAGGAACAAAGCGGCATTTTCCGGCGGCAGAATTCCCGGCAGCTTCGGCGTTTTGCCCTCTTCGCCCTCCGCGGGGACCTCCTGTTCCCAGGCCGTTCTGCAGTCAAGGATGCTGGAAAGGGTCCTGGTCATGAAGATTAGGGTGGTATCATCATGGATAAAGGCTTCCGGTTCTTTTCCTTCCATGATAATGTAACCCCGCAGCGTATCGCCGGTCCGCAGGGGCAGAATACACAGCGCTTTTGTTTTGAAATCAATAAAGGGAAGCTGCATGACGCTCAGGGCGCCGTAGTTCATGGTTACGTGCTGTTTGTTTCCCAGAAGATTAACGACCAGATTGTGGTTAAAGAATTCGCCCTTCTCTTCAGCGGGTTTTTGGGAAGGATACACGGCCCTGATCAGGGGGCTTTCACCGGCAATAAAGATCAGCGCGGCCTTGTGAATACCGAAATATTCCGCCGTTACCTCAAGCCCTCCGTAAAAAGCTTCGGACAGGCTGCCGCCGCGGAGCAGGGCCTGATGAATTTCCATAAGGATATCGATCCGGTCCTGATAGCGCCGCTGGAGCAATTTACTGGTTCTGAACTGTTCCGCCATGCGGTTTAGGGATTTGGTGATCATCCCCAGTTCATCGGTGGACCGGGACAGGTCGATGCGGACATCCAGGTTTCCCGAAGCCAGCGCCTCGCAGGCGGTAATCAGTTTTTTAAGCGGCATCGAAATGGTCCGGGAAAGGAAGAGCAGGAACACCGTAAAAACGACAAGGCTGGCAAAAAGCGAAATTCCGATGGGCTCAATGTCCTGGATCGTGTTCAGCCAGATATACTGCTGCGGTATGGAAGTACCAATGTACAGGAGCCTGTCGTTTATTTGAACGGGGTAAAAATAACTGGAGCTCGTGACCCGGGAAATCCCCGAATATTCGTTGTACAGGTAAACCGGTTCTTTCCTGTCCATGGCATCCCTGATCCGTCCGCCCCCGGGAAACCCCAGGGCCTCCAGGTCTTTTCCCACGTTTTCCGTCCGGACGGAATACCCAAGCCTGCCGTCGGGAAGAAATATCGCGGAAACCGCCTGGGGCAGGATTTCTTCCCCCAGGGTATATTCGTTAAGTTCCGCGTCCAGTCCCACGCATCCGATTATGCGGCCGTTCCGGAAGACCGGCGATGTCACGCTCATCCTGCTGATCATGCCGCCGCCGTAATCCCCCAGGAGGCGCCGGCCCCCCAGATCGGTAAAGACGGCGCCCGTATCCCTGGTTATGCGGTACTGTTCCTCGTCTTCCAGGTCCGCTTCATTAATGCCGTGCGATTCTTCCCAGAACGACCCCTTTTTGACCAGGAACCGGATATACCGTCCCGAAGGAGCGCCGGGATAATCTTCGGTATGAAGGGCGTCCATGCCGTCAAAGGCATTGGGTTCGAAGGCAAGCCACGCGTTAATCACCTGGGGTTTACGAAAACGGGCGGCAAGAATATGTTCGCCCATATCCCGGGCCGCGGGACTTTCGGGATCGATTTTTTCCAGTTCCGCCGCGGCAATCTGGGCGGAAAGTTCAATCACCTCATAAAAATTTTTTAGATTGACGCTGTTGTACAGCGCCAGCTTGTGGAGTTCCTGTCCGGCTTTTTTGATTTGGGTCTGGTACGTCTGATGCATAATAAACGCGGAAAACCCGATATAGATAACGATAAAAGGGATGATGTCAAAAACCAGTATCCGCTTCCAGAAGGATTTTTTCATGATGGGGCTGCCGCTCCGGCTCTGGCGGAGCTTCTTCTGGCCACCGCCTCCAGCTCGCCGCGGACGGCTATAAACGCGTCGATCACCGCCGGATCAAAGTGGGTGCCTTTACCCTCCACAATAAGATTGTAGGCTTCCTGGGGGGTCATTGCTTTCCGGTATATTCTGTCCGCCACCACCGCGTCGTACACATCCGCCACCGCCATAATTCTGGAGCAGAGAGGAATGGCCTCCCCCTTAATCCCGTAGGGATAGCCGGAACCATCGTATTTTTCATGGTGCCCCTCGGCGATCTGTTTGGCGTATTTTAAATAGTGCTGAGTGGGAGTGCGTTTGTACATGGTTTCCAGAATTTCCGCGCCTATGGTGGTGTGGGTTTTCATGACGCCAAATTCCACATCGTCAAGCCTGCCCGGTTTAAGCAGGATCGTATCGCTGATGCCGATTTTACCGATGTCGTGGAGCAGGGCCGCCCTGGTTATCAGGGACAGTTCCCTTTCGTTCAGCCCGCCGGCAAAACGGCCCTGGGCGATAAGCTCCCGGCCCAGGAGGGTTACGTAAATCCGGGTTCTCTGGACATGATCCCCCGTATTCTTGTCCCTGCTTTCAATCATTTCCGAAAACGAAAGAACAATGCTGTCTTCCAGTTCCTTGACGGTTTCTTCCAGATGCTGCTGATACCGGGCCAGGTTCAGGTGGAGCTGCAGCCGGTGGTGGAGGATGCTTTTTTCCACCGGCTTGGTGATAAAGTCCACCACCCCCGATTCCAGGGCCCGTATTTCCGTAGCCATGTCATGGTTGGCGGTAAGAAAGATCACCGGGATTCTGTTGAGGAGGGAATTGTCCTTAATCCGGCTTAGGGTCTCAAACCCGTCCATTTCGGGCATATCCACATCCAGAAGTATGAGATCGGGGATCCTCTGGATGCAGATCTGCAGCGCCTGGGCCCCGGATTTTGCCAGAACTACCTGATAATGGTAACTATCGGAAAGCTGTAACTGTATATTTTTTAAATTGGCAAGGTTGTCGTCGACAACCAGTATCTGGTCCATGAAAAACTCCGTAGTACAGTATATGCAAAAGTATACTCCAAAGGCGGCAAAAAACAAAGCACCATTGAAAAAAAATGATCTTTATATAAAGATAGGATCAAGTAATTTATCAGGAGGAAACAGTATGAGCGCGATAGAAGGAATTGAAGCCAGGGAAATTCTTGATTCCCGGGGAAATCCTACCGTTGAAGTGGATGTGGTTCTGGACGACGGAGCCTTTGGCCGGGCGGCGGTGCCCTCCGGGGCTTCCACCGGGGAACATGAAGCGGTTGAACTGCGGGACGGGGATAAGGACCGTTTTCTGGGCAAGGGCGTCCAAAAGGCGGTTACGAATGTAAACGATTTGATTGCGCCGGAACTTATCGGATTTGAAGCGACCGATCAGGTAGATATAGACAGAACCATGATCGAGCTGGACGGAACGGAAAACAAGGGCAAACTGGGGGCCAACGCCATTCTGGGAGTATCCATGGCCTGCGCCAGGGCCGCCGCAGAAAGCCTGCAGGTTCCCCTGTACCGGTACCTGGGAACCTTTCATGCCAGCCTTCTTCCGGTACCCATGGCCAACATCATCAACGGCGGAAAGCATGCCGACAACAAGGTGGATTTCCAGGAATTCATGGTCATGCCCCTGGGGGCGGATTCCGTGCGGGAAGCCGTCCGCTGGACTGCGGAAGTTTTTCACAGCCTTAAAAAATTGTTAAAAGACGCCGGAAAAAACACCGCCGTGGGGGACGAGGGCGGCTTTGCCCCGGACATCGGCAACGAGGAAGCCCTGGAATTTATCATGAAGGCGATAGAAAAGGCGGGCTACAAACCCGGCGACCAGTTCGGCATCGCCCTGGACTGCGCCAGCTCCGAACTTTTTGAGGAGGGGGGCAAAAAGGGGTACAAGTTCTGGAAGTCCAGCCCCGATAAACTCTGGACCGCCGACGAGATGATCGAACTGTTTACCGGCTGGATAGCCAAATATCCGATTGTTTCCATCGAGGATCCCCTGGATCAGAACGACTGGGACGGCTATGTCAAAATGACCAAAGCCCTGGGCGGGAAAATCCAGATCGTCGGCGACGATTTCTTTGTTACCAATACCAAGCGGCTTTCCAAAGGCATCGGCATGGGAGCCTGCAATTCAATCCTGATCAAGGTAAACCAGATAGGTACGGTGACCGAAACCTACGAAGCCGTGGAAATGGCAAAACGGGCCGGGTATACGGCGGTTATTTCCCACCGTTCCGGGGAGACCGAAGACAGCTTTATTGCCGACCTGGTCGTGGCCCTGGAGACGGGCCAGATCAAGACCGGCTCCATGAGCCGGACCGACCGGATCTGCAAGTACAACCAGCTGATGCGCATCGAGGACGAGCTGATGGGCGTGTCCGAATACGCCGGAAAGAAAGCGTTCTACAACCTGAAGAAGTAACCGCGGACTGCCGCGGACTACCGGTGGTACAAGCGCCGGGCGTCTTAAGGCGCCCGGCGCTTTTTTTGATCTGCAAGTACAACCAGCTGATGCGCATCGAGGATGTATATCGGGGACTTGAAAATATGTACTATAATGCATATTATGAAGTATGTGGGAAATATATGTGACGGATGAATATTTGGAGTGGTTTTCTCAATTATCAGATTATGATAAGGAGGTCATTCTTATAAACGTGCATTTATTGGTTGAATTTGGACCTGAATTATCAAGACCCCATGCTGATACATTGCATGGTTCAAAAATGAGCAATATGAAAGAATTAAGGGTAAAGACAATTGAGCATGTTTACAGGATAGCCTATTACTTTAACAATAAACGGCAGGGAATATTATTACTTGGGGGGAACAAAAAAGGCAGGGATGAAAAATTGTTTTACAGGGATTTGATTAGAAAGGCGGAAAGCCTTGTGGAAAAATATAAAGATTATAAGTGGAGAAAGTAAAATGACTAAAAAGACAAAGAATGCTCTTGAGGCAATGGAATCAATGATGTCATCCGAATCAGTACAAAGAGCCCGAATGAAAGCCGAACAGGAAATATTGGCAATAAAACTCGGTCAATTAAGAGAAAGGCGGGGTTTAAAACAAAATGAGGTAGAAAATTTCAGCCAGACGTCGGTTTCCCGCTTGGAAAAAAGGCGGGATATAAAAATATCAACTTTAGTAGAATATTTAAACAGTTTAGGGATGGGGGTAGAAATAAAAACATATCCTATAGATAAAAGTGTAGAATTAGAAGAAGAAGTATTATTGAAAATATAAAAAAGCCCCCCGCAAGAATAAATTTTCATCCTGCCTTGCCTTGTAGACCAGGCTAAAACATGATAAATTTAGATTGTACCTTGCGGGAGGTTTTTATGCAGCAGGCGGCCATATCGTTTTCCGATGATTTGTTGCTCTCTTTGAATATGTCTGTAAATGAGATTGTTTCCTCCATGCGGAAAGAATACGCTTCGAAGATGTACCAGGAGGGCAAGCTTACCCTTGGACAGGCGGCGGAATTCTGCGGGGTGTGTCTGTATGATTTTACCGCGCTCCTTGCCGTTCAGGATATTCCGGTTATCAACTATGATCCCGAAGATTTGGATCGGGAGCTTCTAAGCATTACCCCGGAGTTGTGCCAAAAAGCCCTGGAGCGCGCCGGGGAAACAGGCGTAGCATAGCATAGCCCCCCCGCAAGAATAAATTTTCCCCCTGGCGCCTTCGCGGTTAAAAAGTGCTTCTTGCACAGTTGTACAATCTTTGAAACCGTGGTAGCATAACCCCATGGACGCAGGACCGGCCGGGCCACAAGCCACAAGCCACAAGCCACAAGCCACAAGCC
>JAISDG010000045.1 GCA_031265015.1 Spirochaetaceae bacterium
TTTACCTTAAACTGCGCCCAGAGGGACAACAGTATGGCAGGCACCACCAGTACCAGATAATAAATGTCAAAACCGTACATGCACCCGAGTATACCAAAACTGATAAGGGTATGGCTAGAGCACGCATCAGCCCGCAGCTTGCCGGGGCAAAGCGCTTGAAAAGTTCATTCTGTCCGCGGTTTAGTCTTTTTTCCCCTTCACCGCCGCCCGGTATACCTTCACATAATCGCCAAAAGAGACGAGGGCCAGGACAAGCGCAATGATAAAGACAACCGCGGCGGACCGGGCGCAAAGCAGGTAAAACCGGTTATACCAGGGTACCCATGAATCCGCAGCCCCGCTTAAGCGCTCAAGGCTGGAAGCGGCCAGCGCCAGGGCTCCGGCGGCGATATAGGTGACGGTTTTGATTTTGCCCCCAATCCGGGCGCCCAGGGAAATGCCCCGGCGGAGCATCAGGTTGCGGACAAAGAGAATGCCGAACTCCCGGTACAAAATCAGCAGAAAGGGAATAACCGGCAGCAGGTTGTCCCAGACAAAACAAAAGAACAGGGTTATCTGCATAATGGTATCCGCAAAGGGATCGTAGAGTTTTCCAAAATCGCTTACCTCTCCCCGCCCGCGGGCTATCATGCCGTCCCACATATCGGTTAGTTCGGCGCCGGTAAAAATAACCCACAGGACCGGGACCAGCCAGAAAGCTACGGAGGGGGAAGAAAAAAACGGCGGTATCAATTTATGCAGATTATAGAGAAGAAAAAAAACGGGGGCCAGGATGATTCGGAGGGTTGTTACTTTGTCGGCGGGGGTCATGGGAGAAGTATGCGATTTGACAAGCGGTATTGTCAAGCGATAAGCTTAATTCATGCCCCTGGTTATATCCGCAGTTAAAACCCTCCTGGTCCACGGTGTTATACAAAGCGCCGCTTTCTTTATTTTTTACCGGCTGTGGGGCTTCCCTGTTTTTTTTCTGCTGCTGTTCCTGGGTGTCCAGATGGTCTTTCATCTGGGGGTTTTGATATTCCTGGTTAAAAACCGGCGGCTTTTTTATAAAATTAACGGCGGCCAGCGGGAAACCTGCGTTAACGCCGCCAATAAAATCACCCTTTTCAGGATAACCACCATTCCTTTCCTGGTCTTTCTGACCCTGGTATCCCAGCGTTTTCAGGCAAGGCCGGTGCTGGCGGCGGCTTTTGCCCTTACCTTTGCCAGCGACTTTCTTGACGGCTGGATTGCCAGAACCTGGAGACTGGAAACCTATATCGGCAGGATCCTTGATTCGGCCAGCGACTATTTGCTGCTGGGGGTACTAACGGGGGCGCTGTTTTTCTTTAAGCGGGTTAGTTCCTGGCTGTTCTGGCTTATCATAGGCCGGCTGCTGCTGAATGTCCTGGTAATGTTTGTCCTGTTTCTGGTCCACAAAAAACTTCGGCCCCAGACAACGCCCCTGGGCAAGACGGCTATTGCGGCGATCATGGTGCTCCTGGTCATGGAAGCGGCAAAACCCATGGGGCTTCCCGGATGGATAATACATATAGAACGGGCCGCGGCCCTGGTCATTGGCCTTTCGGTGATCGACAAGCTGGTATACCTGGCAAGGGGCCTGCGGGGTAAAGCGAGCGAACCCCTGAACGCCAGGTCCTAGGGAACGGCGGATTTCAGGGGGACTGCCGTTGTTCCGGATATGCTTAAATTCCATACAGATCCGCATACTTTTCTTCAAGGTATCGTACAAAAGGATCCGCGGACAGCTCCTTTCCCGTTACCCGAAGAAGTAATTCCCCCGGCGAAAGCCTGCGGCCAAAACAATGTATCTTTTCCCGGAGCCATGTATGGACAGCGCCGTAATCCCGTTTTTCCAGGGCCGCCCCGGTATCGGGAACAGCTTCCCGCAGTTTTTCCCAAAACTGGAGGCCGTACAGATTTCCCAGGACATAACTGGGAAAGTAGCCAAAGGCGCCCATGGACCAGTGGACATCCTGCAGCACTCCCTCCGCGTCATCCTTCGGCTCAAGCCCCAGATATTTCTTCATCGCGGCATTCCAGGCTTCGGGAAGTTCCCGTACCGTCAGGGTTCCGTCAAAGAGCCGCTGCTCCAGCTCAAAGCGCAGAATAACGTGCAGGGAATAGCTTACCTCGTCCGCTTCGACCCGGACAGGCAAAGGAAAAACCCGGTTTACGGCCCGGTAAAACTGCTCAACATCCACGCCCTCCAGGGGGGAGGCAAAATATGTTTTGAACCGGGGGAACCATCCGCGCCAAAAGGCGCGGCTCCGGCCGATAACGTTTTCCCAAAGCCGGGACTGGGATTCGTGGATACCCATGGAAACTCCCTCCGCAAGACAGGAAGAACGCAGGGCGGGATCCAGGGACAATTCATAGAACGCGTGGCCCCCTTCATGGATGACCGAAAAAAGCCCCGAGAGGGGATCGGTTTCCTGATACCGGGTGGTGATTCGCACATCGTTAAAACCCAGGGTGGTAGTAAAGGGATGGGCGGAGCGGTCAAGCCGGGCCCGGCGGCTGTCAAAGCCAAGGCCTGCCAACACCTCCCGGCAAAAGGCATCCTGCTGACGGACATCGTAGCGCCGGTGAAGGAACGCGTCTTCCGGCTGGGGGGCCGCGGCGATTTTTGCAAGCAGCGCGGAAAGCCGTTCCCGTAACGGTCCAAAGAGCGCCGCGATCCGCTCTGCCCCAAGACCCGGTTCATGGAAATCCAGCAGGCCGTCGTAGGCCGAATTCGGACGGCCGCCGGAAACCGCCGGGCCGCCCCAGCCCCAATATCCCGCTTTTTGCCGGGCCAGGGCAATCAGCCGTTCCAGATGGGGCACGAAGGCGGCAAAATCGCTGTTCTTCCGGGTCTCCGCCCAGGCGGCCTGGGCAAGCCCTTCGGTCCGGGCGCATTCCCGGACAAAGTCCGGGGGAAGCTGTACCGCCCGCCGGTAATCCCGGTCCAGGACCCGGACAAAATCCCGTTCCAGGGCGGGCAGATTCGAGCCGGCCAAAACGCCGGCGGCATTCACGGCGGTGTCAGGGCCGGTGCCCGCAGTTGCGGCGCCGGCGGCATTCGCGACAGCGCCGGTATTCACGGCGGCGTCCGGCTTAAAGCCCAGCCGGTCCAGCAATTCCCCAATTTCCGGGTTCACCAGCTTTTCGTGGGCCAGCCCTTCCACCACCGCCAGCTGTTCCGCCCGGTCTTCCACACCGAGGGGAGGCAGGCAGGTTTCCTGATCCCACTGCAGCGCCGCCGCCGCCCGGGACAGATGCATCCGCTCCGAATCCAGGGCATGGAGCCGGGCAAGGTCACCGTTCATCGTATCGTCTTTCTATACGCGGCCGGCGTTAGGCCCACTTGATCAGGCCGCTCCGGTAGGGGTGGACCAGCGCCTCATGTTTGGGCAGGATGCGCACGGTATGACCCTGCTGGCCGGTATCGGCGCAGTCGATTCGGACCTGGTAGGTCCAGCCGTCTTCCGCCTGGCTCACCGCCTTCATTTCGGCGCGGCGGGCGTGGAAGATATTCCTGCTCTGATTGGAAACGGCGCCGTGGTAGAGTTCTACCTGCACCTCTTCCGGCGAGAGGCCCGCCAGATCGATCTGGGCGGTAATGGTAAGCGAATCCCCCCGCTGCATCACCGGCCTGGCGTTGGATTCAACCCTGATAATCCTAAGGCTGGCCCAGGCGCCCTTAAGCTTGTACATATAGGCCGCCAGAACTTTGGATTCGGCATAATCATCCTTGATGATCCGGCGGTAGTTTTTAAGAGCGGGAAAGTAGAACATGTTGGAATAATCCATCAACATGCGATGGCTCGACATAGAGTGGCCGATTTCCTTCATGCAGGTCTTCATCCGCTTGATCCATTCCCGGGGCAGATTATCCCGGCCCCGCTGATAAAACATGGGGATAATATCCCGCTCCAGAAGATCGTAGAGGGCCTTGCTTTCTATGTCGTCCTGGAGCTGATTGTCCTCGTACTGTTCGCCATGGCCAATGGCCCACCCCACTTCGGGATTGTAGGCCTCGTCCCACCAGCCGTCCAGGATGGAACAGTTAAGGACGCCGTTCATCGAAGCCTTCATGCCGCTGGTACCGGACGCTTCCATGGGCCGGCGGGGGGTGTTAAGCCACACATCGGCGCCGGAGGTAAGATACCGGGCTACGGTAATGTCGTAATTCTCGAGGAACACGATGCGGCTTTGGACATCGTTCTTTTCGGCAAAGTGGATGATCTCCCGAATCAGCTCCTTGCCGGGCATGTCCATGGGATGGGCCTTGCCGGCAAAGATCAGCTGTATGGGCCGTTCGTTATCTTTAAGCAGCCGGATAAGCCGTTCCGGATCCCGCAGCAGCAGGTTACCCCGCTTGTAGGTGGCAAACCGGCGGGCAAAGGCCAGAGTAAGAATATAGGGGGAAAGGGCATCCTCCGCCTGCTGGAGGCGGCGTTCCACCGCGCCGGTACGCTTTAGGTGCTGCCGGATCCTGTCCCGGGCAAAAGCTACCAGCCGTTCCCGGCGGCGCTCGTGGGTACGCCACAATTCTTCGTCGGAAATCCGGTCCATCCGGTCCCAGATGGCCAGATCCGTGGGTTCGTCTTCAAAGTGGGGGCCCAGGTAGCGGTCCAGCAGATCCTGCATGCCGCTGGAAACCCAGGTTCGGGGATGAACTCCGTTGGTTACATGGTGGATAGGCAGCTCTTCCAGGGGAAGCCCGGGCCAGAGGCTTTTCCACATTTCCCGGGATACCACGCCGTGGAGGGCCGCGACGCCGTTGGCATAGGCGGCGCACTTTAAAGCCAGCACGGTCATGCAGAATGTTTCATGATCGTCCCCGGGGTTTTCCCGGCCCAGGGCAAGAAAATCCTTCCAGGAGATCTCCAGAATCCCCGTCCAGTTTTTCATATATTTTTCCAGCAGGCCTATGTCAAAGCGCTCGTTTCCCGCGGGCACCGGGGTATGGGTCGTAAAAATGTTGGTAGGCCACACCGCTTCCAGGGCTTCGTAAAAATTAAAGCTCTTTTCGGCCATGACTTCCCGAATCCGTTCAAGGACCAGGAACGCCGCGTGGCCTTCGTTCATGTGACAGGCCGCGGGATTGATCCCCAGGGCCCGGAGAGCCCGGATGCCGCCGATGC
>JAISDG010000081.1 GCA_031265015.1 Spirochaetaceae bacterium
TGTACTGGTCGATTATGCCCTTTGCCCTGCGAAAGTATGTCTGGGCCGTTACCGGTGACGAGGGCTTTACCCTGGGCCATCCCACGGGGATTTTAAGCCTGGTTTCGGGTTTTGTGGCAGGCAAAACGGGGGACAAGAGCAAATCCACCGAGGATCTTAAGGTGCCCGCGGGCCTTTCTTTCTTCCGGGAAGCTTCCATCATCGGGGCTATTGTGATTTTCATCCTTTGGATCGTGGCCGGCGTCATCACCACATCCCTGGCGGAAGACAACCTGGTTATGCGGTCCGTTAACCAGGGCCTCCGGTTCGGCGCGGGCCTTTTGATCATGCTTACCGGCGTCCGTATGCTGATCAGCCAGATAGTGCCCGCCTTTAAGGGTATTTCCGACAAACTGGTGCCCAACGCCATCCCCGCCCTGGACTGCCCGGTAATCTTTAACTACAAGCCCAACGCGGTAATCATCGGCTTTATCGTGGCGATGATCGTTTCCACCGTGCTGGTTCTTATCTGCAATACCCTGAACGTATTCGGGGTTATATTGATACCCCTGGTTATTACCTCGTTCTTTGAGTGCGGCGCCGCGGCGGTTATCGGCGAAGGCCAGGGGGGATTCCGGGGCTGCGTTATCGGTACCGTCTGCGCCGCCGTGGTCATGGTGGCCATTGTAGGGGTATCCGCCGTTGTCTATTCCGGGACCATCCAGAACTGGATGCTTATCTTCGGGGGCAATGACTTTTCCCTCTTTGGGCCCATAGCCCGGTTTATCGGGGGAATTTTCGGCTTTGCCCGGTAGCGGTCCTCAAAAAGGCTGCCCCGCCGGGGCGCTTCGCGGACGCAGGATGAGTTTCAGCCTTCAGCGGACGGCTTTTTCCCATTTGCCGGATTTTGCTTTGCCTTCTCGATTTCCTCAAGCCGCCGCCGTACAAGTTCCCCTAAAATGTCCGGCGGCAGAGCTTTTAACATCGACTCGTTTCTTAAATGTCCTTTTGGCTTTCTATCCGAGGATTGATTTGACGCCATGGTTATACTCCGTTATGGTTCCCGGAGCAGTTCTTCGGGCCGGATGGAGTTTAGGTTCCCGGCGATTTTGTCGGCCCCCGCTTCCCGCAGTTCCGCTTCGGTAAAGCTGGTTAGCAGCCCCAGGCATTTCATTCCGCCGGTTTTGGCCGCCCGTACCCCGCCCAGGGAGTCTTCCACCACCCAGCAGTTCCCGGGGTCCGTTTCCAGCCGGGATGCCGCTTCCAGGAACAGGTCCGGGAAAGGTTTCTGCCGGCTTACGTCAAGGCCGTTGACCAGGGCGTCAAAGGCCTTGTGCCGGGCCGCCGCTTCTATCGCCGCGGCCAGCCCTATTTGATCGGACCGCAGTTCGCCGGAACACAGTTCGTTGTTGATAAGCCCGACTGCTTCCAGGTTGGCAATCATTTTAACGTAATCCGTGGAAGTAGCCAGGGCGGTTTTAAGCCCCAGCTCCCGGCAGCGGTACACAAATTCCACCGACCCCGGCAGGGCGGTTAGTTTTCCCCTGACGATTTCCGCATAAATTTCATAGGTCCGTTTCTTGTCCCGGTCAATGTTAAAATCCGCGATTCCAAACTTTTCCGCGACCCCTCCCAGAAAGGTATTTTCCCCCAGCCCCGTGAAGGGTTTAAAATCTTCATGGTTTACCTCCACATGATGGGTCTCCTTAAACATAAGCCTGCCCGCTTCCGCTATAAACCACTCCGAATCGGTGAGTACGCCGTCAAGATCAAAAATGACCGCCTGGATTTTATTCATCTCTGTTTACTTCCCCTGCCCGTATTCTACAGGTACCGTTTTGGCTTGTTCCCCGAAAGAACCGCATATAGTTCAATATAGCTCTTTGCGGTTCCCGCGGCAATCTTGTTCAGCAGCACTTCCTCAACCTGAAAAAGCCCCACTTCGCTGGACATGCCTACCCGGATGCTGATGGGCCGTTCTTTCCCCGGTTCAATCGTTACTTCGTCAATGGCGTTGGCCGAATACTGGTGGATATCCCCGACCCGGGGGCTGCCAGCAATGGCCAGGGGGATGCGGGCCCGGCCTTTTTTCATGTCGCAGCCGTCGGCGACTTGAACAATCCCCGCTTCCAGGGAATGGATGAACCGGTTTCCCATGTGGCCCGTGATGGCTTCAACGGCCAGGGAACGGACCATCACCTGTTTCTGGAAATTCTTTTCGTAAACCTCGGCCAGGATACGGCTCAGGGCGGGATAGGCCATATAGGCGCTGTGGAGTTCGTGATCCTGCCGGCCCACGCACATTCCCATATCATGGAGAAAGGCGCCGCAGAACACCGCGGTCAGGCTGTCCTCAAAGTCCCCCGCTTCTTCCGTTTCAAGGCTGGTTTTAACCTTTGCCTGCCTGAGCAGATCCATCATGATCAGGGAGTTGAGGGCCACGGTCCGCATGTGGACCGGGCCGTGGTCGTTGTATTTAAGCCGCTTGATCGATACCGTATTGGCGTATTCCTGCATGGCCTGGACTTCCCCGTCCTGGAGGAGTATTTTTGCCGCCCGTTCGATTTTTCCCGAAAGCCCCAGGGATTTTACCTTGTCAAGGATCTTGGTATCCAGGGACAGTTCTTTGCCTGATTTCAAGTATTTTCCCGCCTATATGCCGGGACGGCCAGGTCATAGCGGGCCCTGCTATGACTTGCCCCCTGAAGGGCCGGTTTATGGCTGGACATGCAGATCGAGTCCGGCACAATCCGGGCCGGTATTTCGTCATCCTTTAGTTCCGGCAAGCCGAATTCCTCCGGCCGGAGATCGCTGACGCCGTAGATACGGACCGCCGTTGTTTTCATGGTAACTCCTGCTTCAGGTGTACCATTTTTTTATGTTTTCCTCAAGGGAAGCCGGAGCCCCCTGTGTTGTTAGTCTGTTGGGCGCGTTTGCTGCGCTTGTCTGCCGGGGACGGCATTAAGGCGTGTACAGGTCCTCCCGTCCCCGGCGGTGTTGCCGCTGAGGGGTTACGGCACCAACTCAAAGTCAGCTACCGCATGAACGATAGTATGATCACCTTCACTTATTGTTCTGGGTGTTCTTAATTTATAAACTCTATATGTATCTCCACTATCTTGCAATAACCAATAAGAAATAAACGTACCGCTTCCACGCCAATCCTGTGTAAAATTTGAACTTACGGATTTCAAAGTGCCGCTTTCCGTCCAGTTTCCATATTTTCCGGTAGCGGCATCATGATAAACTGCTCTACCTGCAACAATGTACTGTGGTGAACCGGATTCGACCTTGTAAATTTTTTTAGTATCGCTTAAAGCCTGGTCTTTAGTTGTGCTTTCAGGATATAGACCAACAATGCACATTTTTTCAGACCAATCTCTCAATTCAGTTGTAATTCCGGTGATTGTAAACACGTTAGGCCCATCATCCGGGGTTGTCCCGTTATCGCAGGAAATAAACGCCAAACCCAATGCCAGCAAACCAGCCGGTATTGCCAGGAAAATAACTTTCTTATTCATAAAAACCTCTTTGCGTTTTAACGTCCGCCGGCATATTTTTAAGTCCATACGAAACTTTCCGCTCCGGGCTAAAGGCTGCGGAGCCTCGCAGGTTTTCGGTCCATGCGCCCGAAAGGGGCGCATGGATGGAATTCTAAGGCGTGTACAGGTTCTCCCCCTCGCCGTCCCCGGCGGTGTTGCCGCTGAGGGTTCCCCTGCCGGCCTGGTAGGCCCCCTTAACTTTGGCGTAGACCCCGCCGCCCACAAACTGGGCCTCGTTGCCGGTAACGGAGCCCCCGTTCAACGTAAAGGCGGGGACCGGAGACTTTCTGTCGGCGTCTTCAATATAACTTCCAAGGTTATATACAAAAAAATCCTTTCCATAAGCCTGCGCCGGGGGGGTGTACCGTACATGTTCCACCTCCAGGGCCTCCACCGCGTAAACCCCCGCTCCGTAGTCCGCCTTGTTGCCGCTGATGGTTCCGCCGTTCATTACCACCCCCGTTACGGCGGGGGCGGTTACGGCGGGGCTGGCTTTGGGAATCCGTCCATCGTCGTTGGTGGTAAAGGTTACGGTAATGGAGGCGCTGCCCCGGACGGCGTAGATCCCTCCCCCTTCCCCGGCCTCGTTACCGGTAATCTGAACCTTGTCCTGGATGATAAGCGAGGTAATACTCCCCCTGTACCGGGCGCTTATCCGCTGGTTCGCTTTTCGGAGATCATCCGGCCTGGACAAGGTGGGCGTACTGTTATCATAAATCTGCTCTTTGGTTCCATCGGATGTAAAGTAGATGCCGCCCCCCTGCCGGGCCTTGTTGCCGGAGATAACGGTGTTCCCCATAAGGACCACCACGGCATCCCCACCAACCCTAATGCCGCCGCCCATTAAGGGAGGCTCGGTGAAAGAGCTGGTAGTTCTGCCGCAGCCGGTGATGGACGCGTTGTCCTGGAGGGTTGCGGTGGAACGCCAATTCACGACAATGCCGGTGTCCCTGCAGCCGGTAATGGAAGCCTTGTCCATCATGGTAAAGTCGCAGCGAACGAGGTCTACGCCATCTCCCTGGCTGTTCTCTATTTTGGCGTTGTCCTGCATGGCAAAGCTGGCGGTGTTGTATACCCCGGAAACGCTGGCCCCGGCTCCTGAAATAAGGGCGTTGTCTTTCATTAAAAAAGCGCCTTCACTGATTGTAACGGAGGAGTAGGGGTATTTCGTTTGCCGTACCACGGCGTTGGCCTCCATGGTAATGCTAAGGTCTTTGCCATTTCCTTTGAACTCCACATCTTCAAAGACCGCGTCCCTGCCCAGGGTAAGGTTTACCGGTCCTCCTATCGTAAACTCGTCTGTAATCCGAAGAGACTCTATCCTGAGTTTGGAAGGCGGGGCCTTCTCGCCATAGCTCAGTCGAAAGTCCATTTGGGCGTTTTCGTCCTGGCCGGTGAGGAGGATCTCCGCCGCCCCGCTCCCTTCATAAAGGAAAGCGGATCCTGTGACGGTCGTCTTGCCCACCACGGTGATGGTCTTGACGTTGCTGGCCGCGGCGGAAGTAAAGGCCTTTTGAAAGGTCCTAAAAGCCTGTTCCGGGGAGCGGCCGTTGTTGTCGTTGTCATTGCCCTTATCGGACACATACCAGGACCAGGCCGGAGTTTGGGCAAAGAGGGCTGTTCCCGTAACCAGGACCAGCGCCAGAATCGTAACGAGCTTTTTCATCGGTATCCTCCTTAAAATGATACGCCCTTTGGGGCGGGACTTTAGGTTTCCGGCTACTCCCCAAACTTGTTAAAGGGTATAACATGCTGGGCCTGGCGGATGCTGAAGGCGGGAAATTTGTCGTCCCCCGCATCGGTGTTATCATCGGCCTCTTTGAAGTCAATTTCCTCCCGGGATTTCCCGTCGGTGTAAATATACGCCTTATAGTTTTCATCGCCAGCGTTATCGGCTATAAGCAGGATTAACCAAAACCTGCCCGCCCCGTTCCAGGGGGTATTCAACTCGAACCACTCCAGGGTAAAGGCGGCGGAACCGTTGGCGATCCGTACCCAGGTATCCCCGGAGTAGGCGATACAGGTATCATTTAAGCCGGCAAACCAGCCGGTAATGGAAGTACAAACCATGATCATCGCGTACTTGCCGTTCAGCGCCGGGTCTATCCTGTTCACGGTGATGCGCTTGGCGGTGTTTTGGCCGTAGCCGGACTGGGCGCCCAGAACCAGGACCAGCGCCGTCAGGGCGAGGATCCGGGGGATTCGAAAAAATCCGCAGCTTTTCTTCATTGTTGTCTCTCCTTACTTTAGGCTGACGACCAGCTTCCCGATCTCTTCGGGGCCGGCATTCATCACTATGTAGATTTCCTCCCCGCCGGCCTTGACGGTAAAAACGTTAAAGTCTATTCCCAAAAGGTTGTTGCCGATGGGAAGGCCGTTTGTGTAGAAAGGCTCAAGCCGGACGGTTACATCCTGGTCCGTGGTATTTTGACAAACGAAAAAGGTACCGCCGCTGTCGCCGGGGTAGGCCGCGCCTATTTCGATAGCGCCCCCGGTCCTGTTCACGATGCCGCCGGAATTGTCTTCCAAAAGGCCGCCCAGCGCGCCCTTTGCCCTGCCCAGCAGGCCCTTGCCCTTTTGGAGCCAGCCGCCGGCTTTCTGCTTGGCCTTTTCCAGAAACGCCTCTCTGGAAGCGGCGTTCGACATCTCTTTTCTGGCCTGTTCCATCTCCTGCTGTATCCGCTCGTACTGGGCTTCCAGTTCCGCCATGGACTGGGCGGTTTTTTTCTGGTAGTTCAGGGGGTAGGGGAAATCGTCTTCATCCACTTGGTCATTGCCGTTCAGGAACATGATGAATTGGCCGTCGTTGCTTAAGTATACGGTAATTTCGTTGACCCGCCGGTCCGCCACGTTGGATTTGGTTTTGCCGGTCAGCTTGAACCCCCCGGAGTAGTATCCCCTTAGATCGGAGTTCTTGATGGTAGGGGCGGGTTCCCAGTTATCCACGGCCATTTCCTGGTAGCTTTCGTCCATCAGATCGTCCCAGCGGAACTTGTCCTGGCTGATAGCCACTGTGGAGCCGATGCCCACTTCGGTGGCATCCATCCATTCGCCGAAAAAGTATTCCGGTTCCAGGTCCGCATTAACCGCCTCTTCCGTTTCGGCGCCGCTGTCGTCAAAACCGTCCCTGGAATAGCTGTCCGTACTCCGGGAACCGCCGCCGCATCCCAAAAGTACCACCGCGAAAAAGACCGCCGCGATTCCCCATACAAGAATTCCATGTTTCTTCATCTTTGTTCTCCTTAATAATTAACGTTTTCCGGCCTGCCATTTATGGCCGCACTTAAGGCAAATTAACTTTACTTTTTTCCGGCCCA
>JAISDG010000037.1 GCA_031265015.1 Spirochaetaceae bacterium
ATCAGCCCCATTATTCCAACGCCTTTTACGGGATTCCCGATCCCCGTGCAAACGACGAGTACGGCGTTGACGTGAACAACTGGATTGAGCAGAGCGCTATGGCCTTTATCACCGGGGAAACGCCCCTCAACGACGCGAACTGGAGCAACTACATTAATACCTGGAAACGCATGGGTGGTGTCAAAATTCTGCAGGGCTATATAGACGCCTATAACAGCCTGAACGGAACAAACATTGCCGCCGGTATTACCGAATAGCGCAAATACAACAGAGGAGGGATTTCCCCTCACTGTTGTATGGTAGATTTACCGGATGACCAGACATAGCCGCAAGCGGAGCAATCTGCGGGAATACTTCTTTTACTTTCTCGTTTTGTCCATTATCGTTATTGTATTCACAGGGAGCTTTTATTTTTATTTTTCCCTTAAAACCCTGGAAGAAACCAGCATTAGGAACAGGGAGGAATCTCTGCTTCTAATGCAAAATACCTTCGAGAATCTTATATCCCAGATTGACAATTCCATAACCCTTTCATCATCCTACTTTCAGCAGTATAAAACCTATTACGATCAGGGAAAGTATACCATGCTTTTACAGCTCCACGAGGAATTGAACGCCATAAGCCGGATCAAATATGTCCATAATATTTCTATTTATTACCGGGACTGGGGATATACCGTTTCTTCCGATTTAGGCATCGCAAGCCTTGAATACTATCCGGATGCCCTATTTCTGCGATCCCTGAACAACGCTGATTTCCGCTATCGTAAAATGCTCTTCCGCAGCCGGCTCCTCCGAAATGGGGAAAACATAACGGTCCTTACCATGATCCGTAGTATTCCTGTTTACTATTCCACGGAATTTCCCGATGCCTGGGTGGTCATTGATATTGATCTTTCTTCCCTAAACGGTTTGATGGAAGAAATATTTCACGTTACCGACAGCTTCTTTTCCATACAAAACGGCCAGGGAATACCACTGGTTTCCATCGGCAATAGTTCTATGTGGAATTCAGCGGGAAAAATTCTTGATTACGGCGGCGTTAATCTTTCTGCTGAAATATCGCCCACCGGGTTTGAACGAATGGAATATGAAGGATACCTGATACTCCGCACCAGGTCCCCCGAATGGGAATGGAGCTTCGTCTATATTGAGCCTTATACCAGCCTTGGGAAGGACTGGTTTGGCCGTTTCTTCGTAAGCGCCGTGGGGGTAACGGCCATTGTCTTCTTTGTGAGCCTCCTGGGATCTTTCTTTTTCTCCCGGCGTGTTTTTAATCCCATTAAGGCAATCTTTGAAAAAACCAACATAGTGAAGGCAAATAACCAGAAGCTAAAAGAGACCGATTTGATTCTCCAGAAGATCGATGAACTTATTCACTACAATAACCGGCCTGAACAGAAAAAAATAAACCTTGAAAAGAACGAGGCCGGCCTGCCCTATCCGGTACCGATTGAAAACGAGATTTACCGGGCTTTCCGGGACGGCGACTGGGATAAATTTGAAGCCGCCGCCGCTTCTTTTTATGACTACTATATTGAGAAACAAACCGGATTGGAAAAAGTACAGGGAGCTTATCTGCGTCTGCTCTGCGCTTCAGGAGTCTTTTTTTCCGGCAATTTCGCCTTGAAGAATAATGATGAAGGCCCTGATTACAGGCAGATTTTTACCTTCTCTTCCATCGCCGGGATCAACGACTGGATGCTTGACTGGTTTTCCCGGGCCTTTAATTATCTTTACGCCTACAAGAGAACCCAAAGCCGTCTTTTAAAGGATATATGCCGGTATATCGATACTCACCTTGGGGACGACATCACCGCAAAAGGGCTTTGGCGGCAGTTTAACTACCACCCTTCGGCCCTGCACAAGCTCTTCCGGGAAGAACTGCACCTGACCCTGAAAGGCTATGTGAATTCCAGGCGGATCGAGCAGGCCAGGGAGCTCCTTCTAAACACCAACTTAAAGGTACAGGATATAGCCGCCCAGGTTGGGTATTTACATACCCAGTCGTTCATTGCCTTTTTTCGCCAGACTGTGCATTGTACCCCGGCTGAATACCGGAGACAGGCGGGAGGGCTGTAAGGTTTTAAACAGCCTTATTTATTCTCCCTTCACGGCTATCAGCGTGTCCCACATGCCACGGTTTTTAAGATTGTTCAACACCCCCATCAAGCGGGGAACCTCAGCCTTACGACCTCGGTTGAGTATACCAGAACTTCGCTTCCCCGTTTTGCTCTATCCACCTCTCTCAGGTTCTTCAATAAAAATCAACAACCTCGCCCTGAAGGGCGAGGTATGTTGTTCTCTAGTGGTGGTTAGACTCAGAGGTTCATACCCTAATAACGCCCTAAAGCTCCCCCGCGCAGCGGGTTCTTGGGTATGAACCCCTTCGCTACGAATCAAATAATCTTGCTAATAACGGGATCCGATGATATACTTAACATCCATGAATCTCTTCAGCATGATTCCGGGCAATTTCTTTTCCCTTCTTTCTTCGGGAAACAGGGAGATTTATTTTGATGCCCTTATGGTGCTGAACGACTTTCTTAAAAACAACCTTACCATACGACTGGATGATTATATTTCGTCCCTTATCGCCCTTATTGAGGACCGGAACTTTATTCCCGAGGCGGAGGATGAAACCCCGGATCTGCCCGAGGCGGTTCAGGGAGAGGGCGGGCTGGCGCCGAATGTCAAAGCCCGGCTTATCCTGAACCGGCTCATAAAAACCGGCTGGATCGACAAGGAGGAAATGGACGGGACCTTCACCGAGATCATTACCCCCCGGGACTATGCCATCCGGGTGATGCGGCTCCTGGACGAACTTCGGGACGACCGGGTCCACGAATACAATTCCCTGGTTTATTCAACCTATTCGGCCCTTAAACAGGCGATGGCCGAAGGGCCCCGGGAAATGTTCGACGCCCTTCTTGCCGTTAGGCGGAACACGGAACAGCTTAGCTACGAATTAAAGACGTTCTACCACAATACTCGCAGTTATCTGAAACGCATTCAGGAACAGAATAACGTAAACGATCTGTTGGAAAATCATTTTGAAAAATTTAAACCTCTGGCGGATCGAATCTACCATCCCATAAAAACCATGGATTCCATTCACCGCTACCGGACCCCGGTGCGGGAGATTCTTTCGAAGATTCAGGAGGACGGGGAGCTTATTTCGGGAATGCGGGAACGGGCCATGACGGTGCGGAAATATGAAACCGGGGACGAGGCAGGGGAAGAAATCCTGTCTGCCATCCATTATACGATGGATGTGTACGAAAATCTGGGAAACACTACCGACGAGATCGACAAACGCTACCACGCCTACATTAAAAATTCCATCGACAAAATGACCTATATGATGTCCGCGGATCAGAGCGTTAAAGGCAAAATCATGGACATTCTTAAAGCCTACGGGAAGGCTTCCGGAGTGGAGCAGGATCGGATTGGGGGTATCCTTGAGGCGAACATCTGTATTGATCGCCAACATTTTCTGGACGGTGAATCTCTTTTCCACAGAAGTATTCTGAGCCGCAGACCTGATGGAGGAGCCCTGGAAATAGCGGATCAACAGGATTTCGCGGACCTGGAACGGCTCGCGGGGGAATTGAAAAATATGTACTCCCTGGAACGGATACGCCGTTTTGTGGAGGGTCTTTTTTCCGCCGCGGTTCGGGATGCTGCGGGAAACGCTCTGGTGGAAAGCGCAAATATTTATGTCGGTAGCGACAGCGATTTTATCCTCCTCATCCTGTCCCTTCTCCGTTCCCGTGAACAGGGAATGGGCTATACGGTAGAACTGGAAGGAGGCAGGGTTAAAAAGAATGGCTATCATATTCCTAACATGAAGTTCCGTAAAAAAGGAAGATAAGGATCATGATTGATGAGAGCTATGGAAAACTTAACAGCAGCGAGAAAGACGATTTCCGCAGGCTGGCGAATTATCTCCTCTCCCATACCTATCTGGTGCGTCACGAGTACCAGCCTTCCCAGCAAATGACCCTGCCCAACCGGGATTACCAGACCGTGTCCCGGCTATTCGATCTGTTTCGGGACTACTTTGAACTTTCCGGCTGGCGGCTTGAAAAGGACGACCATTACGGCATCATATCCCTTTCCAACACCCACGCCCATAACCGTCTGCGGCTTGACCGCTTTACCACGATATTCCTCTATATCTGCCGGCTGATCTATGAGGAAGGCCGGGAAGACGCTCCCGGCGCGTTCCACATGGTCAAGACCAACACCCAGGAAGTAATCGAAAAAATGAGGATCTACGGGCTCCTGGAAAGAAAGCGGACCACCCAGAAGGAACGAATCGACGCCCAGCGCACGCTGGCCCACTTTAACATCATCAGGAGAATGGAAAGCTCCTGGGACGGAGACGGAAACCAGATCCTCATCCTCCCCTCAGTCCTTTCGATCATTCCCAACCGGAACATCAACGCCATGAAAACCGAACTGGAAGAATTGAAAACAACCGGGGCGGAGACTCAGGCGGAACCTGAAGCCGGGGGAGAGCCGTCGGCATGAAACTGATGAAGAGGCTTCTCCTTATCCATTGGCATTATTTTATTCATACCACAATCGAATTTGAAAAAGTAAATTTTCTAACTGGAAAAAACGCTTCGGGCAAGTCCACGATCATAGACGCTATGCAGGTTCTACTCCTGGGGGATACTTCGGGATCGTTTTTCAACAAGGCCGCCAGCGGAAGGAGCAGCCGGACACTGAGGGGCTATCTGCTGGGCGAACTGGGGGATGATGAGGAAGCGGGGTTCAAAACCCTGCGCAGCGGGCGCTTTACCAGTTTTATTGTCCTTGAATTCTTTGACGACGAGCGAAATAGCTTTTTCACCGCCGGATGCTGTTTTGATGTGTATTCCGAAAATGATATGCCGAAGCTGTTTTTCCGGTTTAATGGCCCCATGCCGGATAATGAATTTGTGGTGGACAGGAAGCCCATGGACATTATCGCTGTCCGCGGCTTTATCAAGAATCAGTACGGGCAGGGCGGTTTTACCACCGATACAAATTACACCTTCCGGCAGGATCTGTACGGCAAACTGGGAGGGCTGCAAACCCGGTTCGGCCAGCTTCTCAAGAAGGCGGTGTCCTTCGATCCCAACGTGGATATCCAGAAATTCATTTCCGAGTTTGTTTGTGATACCCGTGACCCGGTAAACATTGAAGCCCTCCAGGACAATATCCGCAGTTATACCCAGCTTGAGGAGGACGAGAAGCGGCTGCGGGAGCAGGTGGAGGGGCTTGGAAGAATCATCGCCACCTGGGAAAATTACGACCGCCAGAGGCAGAACGAAACGCTGTACTCCTACCTTATCGGCCGCGCCGGAGGGGATATAAAAATCGCCGCTATAGAAAATCAGGAACGTATAGCCAAAGAACTCGCCCAGGGCATACAAAAAACAAAAACCGACGTGGAAGCCGGAACCCTCCGGCTTGAGGCCCTGCGGAACCAGTGGGAGGAACTAAAGGTACAGCTTTCGACGAACGAGACCGCCCAATTCGTGGAACGCCTGGAAAAACAAATCCGGGAAAAGGAAGATGACATAAACAGCATGGAGGAAGGATTCAAAAACATCTCCCGGCGGTTCGGGGAAATGTTTGACCTGTGGGCAAGGCGGGCCGAAGCCCTGTCCGCCGGGTGGAACGCCGCCGCCGGAACTATCGATTCCGCTGTCGCTCTGCGTATAAACAACGCGCAGGACGAAGCCCGGAACCTCAGCGCCAGCCTGAAACCTGTTGTTCTTACCGATGCCCGCGCCGTCGCGGCTTTGGGCGAAGTAAAACTCAGTTCCCTGGTGAAGGCGGCGGACAGTATCCGTACCAGCGCGGGGATTCTTCTGGATCATCTTGAGGAAGAACGCAAAAAGCTTACCGGACGCCAGGACACTTTACGGAAGGAACAGGCTTCTCTTGAAAAGGGTATGTATGTTTTTCCCCAAGACGCGCGTGATTTAAAAGAAATCGTGGCGGGGCGGCTGCGGAATACGACAGGGCAGGATGTTCCGGTACTTATTGTGGCAGAGGCAGCGGAGATCCCCCAGCCGCGCTGGCGCAATGTTATTGAAGCCTACCTTGCCAGCCAGAGATTCTACCTGATTGTTCCCCCGCAGCATTTTACCACCGCCCTGCGGGTGTACGACGCCATTAAACACGAACGGCGCGTCTACAGAACCGGAATCGTGGATGTTGAAAAAATTGAAAAGCTCAATCCCACAATGGAACCAGGAAGCCTGGCGGAAGAACTCTCTACGGAAAATCCCTGGGTAAGGCTTTTCCTGAATTATACCCTGGGCCGGGTGATGAAATGCGAAACCGCCGACAAGCTGCGCGGTTTCAAGACCGCCCTTACCAGCGACGGGATGCTCTACCATGGTTTTGTACTTACCGCCATAGACCCCGAACGGTGGGCCAGGCCCGCCATAGGGAAAGAGGCAGTCCGCCACAGACTTGAGGCTGTCAAAAAGGAGCTGAACCGGCTGGAAGAAGGACTTTCCGCCATTGACGCTTTCCGTGATGTGGTGAAACCCGTACGCGCGATCTCCCTGCCGGGGACAGAAGACCCATCCCGCTTTATCGCCTCGGCGGAAAACCTACAGCGTATACCCCAACTGAAAGAAGAAATCGCCGGACTGCGGCGGGATTTGGACGCCGTAGACCGGAGCGCCATCGCGGCTCTAAAGGAACGCCTGGCTTCCCTGGACAGGGAGGTAAAGGAACTCGATCAGCGCCTAGTAGCTATGCGGGAACAGAATGCTACCGACAAGGAAAAGCTACGGAACCTTGAAGAAGAAACCCTGCCGAAACTCAAAACTGAACTCACGGAAATGGAAGAGACACTGGCGCTCACGTATCCCACGCAATGGATTGAAACATCAGGCGCTCCCCGGTATCAAAAGGAACTACGGGAACGGAATAATCCCGCCGCAATATATCAGGCCTTTCCCCGGGAATTGACCAAGTCCACAAACGCGAAAAGCGAGTTTTGGGACGATCTGAAAGAACTCAGGCGGCAGTACAACGAAAAATATAAAATGGGCTACGATACAGCCGCCGCGAATAACGAAATCTTTGACAACGCCTGGCTGGAATTAAGCGACATCCGGCTCCCCGAATACCGGACAAAAATCGAGGATGCCCGCGGCAAAGCCTACGAACAGTTCCGGGAAGATTTTATAAGCCGCCTCCAAAGCAATATCCACGACGCGAAGCTGCGAATAGACGAACTCAACAGCGCCCTAGGAAGGAGTTCCTTCGGAGAGGATACCTATCGTTTCAGAATCATCCCCAATCCAGACTACAAACGCTACTACGACATGATCACCGATCCCATGCTCCTTGATGGAGGAGGATACAATCTGCTCTCGCAGCAGTACAACGCCAAATATAAAGAGGAAATCCGGGATCTCTTCTCCCTTATTACCAACGAAGGAGAAGGCCAGGGGGACTATGAAAAACGCGTCCAAACCTTCACCGATTACCGCACCTATCTTTCATTCGACCTTGAAGTTATCAACCCCTCAGGCGAATCCCAGCGCCTGTCCAAAACCTTCGGGAAAAAGTCCGGCGGCGAAACACAGACCCCCTTTTACATCGCCGTTCTTGCGTCCTTTGCCCAGCTCTACCGGATAGGCCGGGATAAAAAAGCCAACACCGCCCGAATCATCATCTTCGACGAAGCCTTTTCCAAAATGGACAGCGA
>JAISDG010000101.1 GCA_031265015.1 Spirochaetaceae bacterium
CAGGCGGCGTGCCTTAAATGCGGCGAATGTTTCAAGGCCTGTAAATTCGGGTCAATCTCGAAAAGCTAAGCTTAAGGAGCAATACTATGGTTAACCTGAAAATAAACGGTATTTCCCTCCAGGTAGAGGATGGGACAACTATTTTGGACGCGGCCAAAAAGATAAACATCAAAATCCCTACCCTTTGTTATAATCCCGATCTTCCTCCCTGGGCTTCCTGCGGGATCTGTATAGTCCGCATGGCGGGAAGTCCCAGAATGGTTCGGGCCTGTACAACCCAGGTTTCGGAAAACATGGATATTATTACCCATGACGCGGAGATTATCGCCACCCGCCGTACGGTACTGGAACTTATTCTTTCAAACCACCCCAACGATTGTCTCCAGTGTCCCCGGAACGGAAACTGCGAACTCCAGACCCTGGCCGCCGAATTCGGCATTCGGGAAAGCCCCTACAGAAAGGTGCTCAACGCCCTTCCCATTGATGATTCCAATCCGGCTATCGTTCTGAACCCGGAAAAGTGCATCCGCTGCGGCCGCTGTGTTAAGGTTTGCCAGGAAGTGCAGAATGTCTGGGCCCTGGAATTTCTGGGACGGGGCATCAAGGGCAGAATCGCCAGCGCCGCGGATACTCCTCTGGGGGAAAGCCCCTGCATCAAATGCGGCCAGTGCGCCGCCCATTGTCCGGTGGGAGCCATTTACGAGCGGGACGATACGGTTAAGGTCTGGAACGCCCTTCAGAACCCGGATCTTCACACCGTGGTACAGATTGCCCCGGCGGTGCGGGTTGCCGTGGCCGAAGAATTCGGCTTTGCTCCGGGAACCGTGGCCACCAAAAAAATCTATGCCGCCCTGCGCAGGCTGGGCTTTAATACGGTGTTCGATACCAACTTTTCCGCGGACCTTACCATCATGGAGGAAGGCACCGAGCTGGTAAAACGGCTTACCGAGAAGGCCGGGGCTATTCCCCTTATCACAAGCTGCTGTCCCGCCTGGGTGGACTACATGGAAAAATACTACGCCGATATGATACCCAATTTTTCCACAGCCAAAAGTCCCCAGCAGATGATGGGGGCTATGATCAAGGCCTACTGGGCCGATAAGGCATCGGTTGATCCGTCCAAAGTTTATTCCGTGTCGGTAATGCCCTGTACAGCCAAGAAGTGGGAAACCAAGCGTAACGACGATATGAAAAGCGCCGGCAAGTTTCTTCGAAAGGACGCCGGGTACGATGTGGACATTGCCATCACCACCCGGGAACTGGCCCGGATGATAAAGCAGGCGGGGATCGACATTATGGCCCTTCCGGAAGAAGAAGCGGACAACCCCATGGGACCCTACACCGGAGCGGGAACGATCTTTGGCGTAACCGGCGGCGTTATGGAAGCCGCGGTGCGTTCCGCCTATTTCCTGGTAACCAAAACAGAACTGGGGGATGTAAACTTTAAGCCCGTCCGGGGCCTTGAGGGCGTCAAGGAAGCGGAAGTGGACTTTAATAACGGAACAAAAATACGCATCGCCGTGGCCCATCAGATGGGGAATATTGCCGCCGTCCTTGACCGGATCAGGAAAGCCAGGGACGCGGGGGAAGAAACACCCTACCATTTTGTGGAGGTCATGGCCTGCCGGGGCGGATGTATCGCCGGCGGCGGTCAGCCCTACGGATGCACCGACAAGGTTCGTTCCCAGCGGACTGCCGGTATTTACAAGGATGATGAGCAGTCCCAGTACCGCTGCTCCCACCAGAACCCTTTTATACAGCAGGTGTACAAGGAATTCCTGGAGGAACCCTCCGGCCACAAGGCCCACGAGCTTTTGCACACAAAATATGTTCCGAGGGATCTGTATTCATAAACTGTGGCTGTTTTGTATATAATCGGGACTCCCATCGGGAACCTGGGGGACCTGAGCATCCGGGCGGCGGAGCTCTTTAAAGCTGCGGATTTGGTGGCCTGTGAAGACACCCGGCATACCCTGAAACTGCTGAATCATTTGGGTATCCGGGCGCCGCTTCTTTCCTGCCGGGCGCAGAATGAAGAAAGCGCCGCCGCCAGGGTCATCGCCGCCCTCAATGAAGGGAAAACCGTGGCCTATGCCAGCGACGCGGGAACCCCTGCTTTAAGCGATCCGGGCGCGGTTCTGGCGGCGAAAACGGCCGCTGCGGGTCATGACGTTATCCCCGTACCGGGGCCTTCGGCCTTTGCCGCCCTGGTTTCCGTGGCCGGGGGCAGGGATAAAACCGTGGTTTTTGAAGGCTTTTTATCCTCCAAACCGGGCCGCCGCCGGTCCCGGTTAAAGGAACTGCTGGATACGGGCTGGGCTTTTGTCGTATACGAATCTCCCTTCAGAATACTCAAACTTTTGGAAGATCTGGCCGATCTTGATAGTGAACGGTATGTATGCGCCGGCAGGGAGATGACCAAAGTTCACGAGGAGTACCGGCGGGGTTCAGCGGCGGAAATCAGCGCTTTTTTTGCTCAAAAAGAACGCCAAATGGGTGAATTTGCCCTGTATGTATCTGGTCACAAACATAAATAAGGTTTAAACTTATAGTGGATTTTGCCGATAATAAAGGCAGGCAGGATATGAGTATGACGATCGACAGAATAAACCCCCTGAATCCTCTGGAACCCGGTAAAAAGACCGGAAGGAGTGGTCAGGTTGAAAGGGGTAAAGAAACTGATTCCATTTCTCTTTCTTCGGAAGCAGTCAAAAAAGCCGACCTGTATCAGGCTATGGAGCTGGTCTCCTCCGCCGAGGATGTACGGGCCGCCCGGGTAGCCGAGCTTAAGGCAAAAATAAACGATCCTTCTTATATCAACGATACAATTATCCAGGCCACGGCGGACAGGATTTTGGACGTTTTTGGCCTGTAAACGCAGCAGGGGATTAGGGGAGGCGGAACGGGAAAATACCCGGTTCCGCCTTTTTTTTGGGATTGAAGTTCTCAAAATGGCGGGCAAAATCCGCAGGCCGGAGGTATATATGGACATTTCACTGCAGCTGGATCCTGAAATCATTATCGGTGTTGATACGGTTAACCGGGCCGGTACCATCTGCGGCCAGTTTGGGAGCCGTGTGCTTATGGTAACGGAGCAGGTATTGTATGAAAAACGGAGTATAGAGCGGCTTAGTTCCGTTCTGGAAGACGCGGGAATTGAAACCATCATTTTTGACGAAATTCCCGCTCAGGCCACCGCGGATGTCGCGGAAGCGGCGGCCATGCTGGCCCAGGGAGCGCGTTGTTCCGCCATCATCGGATTTGGGGGGCTGAAAACCCAGTCCATAGCCCGGATTGCCGCGATGATCGTCAAAACCAGGATGCCGGTTTTTGAACTGCTGGACGGAACCAATCCTGGGACGGATTTTCTGCCCTATGTTGCCATTCCCACCACCGGAAGGGATCCTTTTCTCTTTTCCCGTTTTTTTATTGCCGTGGACCCAAGGGACCGTTCGGTTAAGCTGATCAAAGCCCCGGTGGGCCTCTGCGTATCGGCCATTGTAGACGGCGGCCTGAGTGAATCCCTTTCGGGTAAATTTGCTTCGACCACCGCCTTTGACGGGTTTTGCGTATCGGCGGAAGCCTATTGTTCCACCAAAGCTTCGTTTCTTTCCGACGCCCTTTTGGAACAGGCCATTGTTCTTTATACCCAGATGATGGATTCGTATATGGACAACAAATTGTTCGACATAGTAGGGGGCGCTACCAATGCGGGACTGCTGACGGCTCTGGGCAGCGCTATTTCCTCCCCTGGTATAGGGACCGCCCTGGCTTTTGCCTTAAATGGCCGTTTTCCGGTCGCCAAGTCCTGGTGTTCTACCATACTGCTCCCCTATATCCTGGAGCGGCTTGTGACTGCCCGCCCGGAAAAACTGGCAAAAATTGCCACCCTGATGGGAGAACCCACCATGGGAGCGACGGTGTCCGAATCGGCCAATATGGCGGTAGATTCCATCCGGCGGCGCATGGGTATCCTCAAAGTTCCCGCCCGGTTTAAGGACTATAACCTTTCCCTGGACCGGCTGGTACCCACCGCAGAAGCGGCCCGGAATCTGGAATTTGTCGCTTTCTCCCCCTGGACCGTTTCCGCGGAGGACGCTTACGACTTACTGAAACAGGCATTCTGATGGGAAGGAGCATAGCGCCTGACATGGGCGGGTAGTGGCTTGTTATCACAGGGTATGATATAATTTTGACGATAGGAGGAAACTGAAATGGCAAAGACAACTGTTAAGCCAGGTCAAACGGTTCCCAAGTCCGGACAGTATACAACCCCCGGCAGGGCAGAAACAACATTGGTGAAAGGGAAACCAACGCCGCAAAAGGGCCAGAAGCATACGTTGGTTGATCCAACAAAACATAAGAAATAGTTTTGTTGGTGTAAAGACCGAAGGCTAAGGCATCATGGGTTCCCCGGCTACCGAAATAGCCCGTTACCTCTCCGAACTCGATAAACTCTACCGGGCCGGGAACGCCACCGAACACAGCTACCGTCCTGCCCTCAAAACTCTCTTTGAAAAAATCACCACCGGATTGACCATAACCAACGAGCCGAAACACATAGCCTGCGGTGCGCCGGACTATATCATCACCAAAAGCGGTATTCCGTTAGGCTACATAGAAGCAAAGGACATTCCCGTAGGCGTAGATAACAAACTGAACAAAGAACAGTTTGACCGCTACAAACAATCCCTTGGAAACCTGATTATAACCAATTATCTCGCATTTCAGCTTTTTGTTGACGGCGAATTGCTTATATCGGTATCAATAGCCAATGAAAGCAAGGGAACCATAAGCCCTGACAAAAAGCAGTTTCCCGCCTTTTTGGAACTGGTAGACCGGTTTACAAAGTATTCCGGCAAAACGATCTACAATTCAGAGCAGCTTGCAAAGATGATGGCCGAAAAATCAAAATTGCTTGCCGCTATCATTAAAACCGCCCTCAAAG
>JAISDG010000119.1 GCA_031265015.1 Spirochaetaceae bacterium
GAAAGGAGATAACCACAAACCACACGAACAGACACGAACGAAAGAAGCGCGGTACTATCGAAGCAAAAGTTCGTGGTGTTTGTGTAGTTCGTGGTTAAAATAATTATGACTGCTTTCAAAACACTGCGGGAAGAGGCTTTCCAGGCGAACCGGGAAATTCCCCGGCGGAACCTCGCTATCTACACCTGGGGCAATGTGTCCGCCTTTGACCCGCAGCGGGAAATTTTCGCGATTAAGCCTTCGGGGGTTGAGTACGACGCGCTGACGCCCGAAAGCATGGTGATTGTCGACCTTGACGGCAGGGTAGTGGACGGCGCGTGCCGGCCTTCGTCGGATACCAATACCCACCGGGTACTGTACCGGGAATTTTCCGGCATCCGCGGCATTACCCACACCCATTCGGCCTATGCCGTCGCCTGGGCCCAGGCCCGCCGGCCCGTTCCGGTTTTCGGTACCACCCACGCGGATCACGGCGCGGAGGAAATTCCCTGTACGGCGGTGATGAACGCCGAAGCGGTCAAAAACGACTATGAACTGGAAACGGGAAACCTTATCGTGGAAACGTTCAGGCAGGGCGGCATCGATCCCGCCCATATCACGATGGTTCTTGTGGCGGGCCACGGCCCCTTCGCCTGGGGCGGGACCGCGGCCGAATCGGTGTACCACGCCGCCGTTCTGGAAGAAGTCTGCCGGATGGCCCTTTTAACGCTGGCGGTTAATCCCGCGGCGGAAAGCCTGCCGGAACACATCATCAACAAACACTGGGAACGCAAACACGGCGCCGGGGCCTATTACGGGCAAAAAAGGTAGGCCCATCATGTTCACCGGTGAATCATACCGGCGAATGCGGTTTACCCCGGTTTTTGGGCTTACAGTCTGCGGTATGCCCCGGCTATTTGGGCGGCGATCCGGCTGTTGTTAAAAACCAGCGCCTTGTTGGCGGCTACGCTTTTGCCGCCGGTGGTTTTGTGGAGTTCCGCCAGAAGGAAAGGGGTAAGGGCCTTGCCCCGGATTTCCTGCCGGTCCGCTTCGTTAAGGGCCCGCTCGATATTATCGTTGATAAACACCGGGTTAAGCTCGTCCTTTTCGGGAATCGGGACGGCGATAAGGATCCCCCCGGGGATGCCCAGGGCGGTTTTGGTTTTTACTATCCGGGCCGCTTCCTCGGCGCTTTTCACCCGGTAATCCACGCCGCAGCCGGACCGGCGGGTATAAAAGGCGGGGAATTCGCCGGTCCCGAAGCCCAGGACGGCAACTCCCGCGGTTTCAAGGTATTCCAGAGTCAGGGGTATGTCCAGGATGGATTTGGCCCCCGCGCAGATCACCGCCACATCGGTCCGGGCCAGTTCTTCCAGATCCGCGGAGATGTCAAAGCTCTGCCGGGCGCCCCGGTGGACCCCGCCGATGCCGCCGGTGGCGAAGAAGCGGATTCCCGCCATAGCCGCGCAGGCCATGGTGGCGGCCACCGTACAGGCGCCGTATTCTTTCCGGGCGCATATCGCGGCGATGTCCCGGCGGCTGCATTTGGGGATGTCCCGGTGTTCGGCAAAATGGGCGATTTCCTCACCGGAAAGGCCTATTTTGATTTTCCCCCCCGCGATGCCGATGGTGGCGGGAACGGCCCCCTCTTCCCGGATTACCCTTTCGCAGGTTTCCGCGCAGTCCAGGTTTTCGGGATACGTAAATCCATGGGAGATGATCGTGGTTTCCAGCGCCACCACGGGTTTTCCCTCTTCCAGGGCCTGCCGCACTTCGGGGGCAATATCCAGATATTCGTTCACAGCCGCTCCTTTGCCAGGAATTCCTCTACCAGATCCAGGCTCATGCCGGGGGAAACGGCGCTGGTACTCCGGACCGTTATGGCCGCCATGGCCCCGGCGAAAGCGGCGGTCTCTTCGTCGCTCAGGCCGTGAAGGGTTCCGTAGACCATCCCCGCCGTAAAGGCGTCCCCTCCGCCGGAGGTGTTTACCGGCTTCACCTGCCGGCTGGCCGTAAAAAAACGCTTCCCCCCGGAACGGAAGTATACGCCGGCCCTGCCCAGGGTGATGAACACCCGGCGGACCCCCTGTTCGATAAAATACGAACCGGCCCTGTCCAGGCAGGCGCCGAGTTCCGCGGAACCGGCTGCTTCCGGGGAGGGGAGGGGAACGCCCGAAAGGCATTCCCCTTCCATGCGGTTCAGCTTGAGGGTGTCAAAACCGCCGATGACCGTCCTGGCCCTGGCCGCCTTCCTGGCCGATACGGGATCGAGGAAAAAAAGCGGCCCGCGGCCGGCCGTGCCGACGCCGGCCGCGCCGCGGGCATTGCCGGGAACTTCCACGCCGTTCCCGGCGGGGTTTTGTCCCGGACCGAAACGGTCCAGGACAAAACGGATAATCTCCTCCGTCAGGTTCGCGTCCAGCACCACCACGGCGCTGTCCGCGATCAGGGAGGCCTTGCTTTCCAGGTGTTCCGGGGTCATCCGTTCCGGCAGGGACATGTCCGCCAGGGCAAGCTTCATTTC
>JAISDG010000145.1 GCA_031265015.1 Spirochaetaceae bacterium
GAAGAAGGGGACGTAGACATGTCTCTTTTTATGGGGGCGGTTGAAAAAGCTCCTCCGGTGGATGAAGAGACGGAAGCTCTTTTTATTGAAGATCCCGAAGCGGAACCGGAAGAGGACGATGAACTGTTCCTGGATGACGAGCTCCCCCTGATAGAAGAAGACCCCCTGCCCGACATGTCCCTGGACAATCTCGCGGAAACCAATACTGCCGGTCCGGCAGCTCCGGCGCAGCCTCCGGCTTCCGGAGGCCCGGGGCAGTCCGAACCGGAAGCTCCCGGCATACCGGACTATCCCCAGTACCCGGATTTTTCTGATTATCCTCAGCAGCCTTCACAGCCGGAAACACCCCGGCAGGAACAAACGCCGCCTCAGCCGGAACAGGCGCCCCGGTCGGAACAGCCGCCCCAGCAAGCGCCCCAATCCGGACCCCAGCCTCAACCGGAACCGCCCCAGTATCCACAGCCCCCGCAGTATCCGCCGGGGGACGAGCCGGAAGCCCTGCCGATCGAAGAACCGGAAGAAGAACTTACCCTGGAAGACGGGGGCGAAGAAAATCCCCAGGATTGGGCGGAACCTGAAGCCGAAGCTCCTTCCGAAGAGCAAAGTCTGCCGGAAGATGAGGATGTTCCCGGCGAAAGCCTGCCGGAAGATCAGGCGGCCGGCGATGGTGAAGCTGTGGAAAATGAATTCGGGGAAGAGGAGCCGGAAGATGTTTTTGCCGATGAAATTCCCGAAGGAGAGCAGCAGGCCGATCCTGAAGAACTGTTTCCCGAAGACTCTGAGGAACCGCAGGAAGAATCCCCCCGGGAAAGTTCCGCTCCCGCGGCATCCCAGCCGGATGCTTTCCAGGACGCTTCTGTACCGGACGCGGAGCCGAAGCTTACCAAAGATTCCGTTTTGGGACTTGTAAAATATCTAAAGGATATGTCCGGTTCCCTGCCGGATAAAAAACGGGAAGACTTTATGCAAAGCGACGCCCGGGTTTCCATGGAATATGTGATTAACACCCTGGAAGGCAAAAAGGGCCTGTTTGAGGAAATAAAGAAAAAGGTCCCTTCCGCGGTACCCGCAAAACCCAGGGCACTGTCCATTCCGGCGGTTCCGGATAAAGAAAAAATAGCCGGGACCTTGTCCTATTTGGGAAACCTTTCCACTTCCATCCAGGACAAGAACCTCTTTGCAGCCCTTAGGAAAAAGGTGCAAAATATTATGGCAAGGATTAAGGCTGTAACAGACAAGAGGCAGAAGAATGGTTAATGATATATACCATAAAATAGAAGGGTATATAAAAAATATGCCCAGCCTTCCCACCTCGGTGGATAAGGTTCTGGAGGTCTGTAACAATCCCCAGACCAGCCCGGCGGACTTAAACCATGTTATTTCGCTGGATCCGGTTTTGGTGGGCCGGGTCCTCAAGCTGATCAATTCCGCGTACTACGGGCTGGGCCAGCAAGTGACCAGCCTGGTCAGGGCAATTATCATGCTGGGAATCAATACGGTTAAAAACCTGGCCTTATCTTCCGCGGTGGTAGGAAACCTGACTTCCAGCAAAGTCACCGCAGGGCTGAATATGGAAGGATTCTGGCGGCATTCCCTCTGCGTGGGGGTGGCCGCAAAAGTTCTTGCCAGGAAACGGGGGGTGGACCCCAAACAGGTAGAAGAGTACTTTGCGGCAGGGCTGCTCCATGACATCGGGAAAATCCCCCTGAATGCGGTACTGGCAAACGATTATATGCTGACCGTCAGCGTTTCCGACCGGGAAAAACTTTCTCTGGTCCGGGTGGAAGACAGAAATTTGGGGCTAAGCCACTGCAAAACCGGAGAGATGATCGTCAAAGCCTGGAAGCTGGAGGGAGCCGTAGGAGACGCGATAATCTATCATCACAATCACCTTGATTATGATGATACCCGCCGGGATGTGCTGTATACGATTATTCTGGCAAACCGCTTTGCATCGGAGATGGAAATTGGCTTTTCCGGTGACCGGTACCCGGAAAAGCCCGGGCCTTCAATCTGGGAAAGCCTGAACATTAGCCCTGAAATTTTTGAAGAGATAGAGCCGGTGGTTAACGGCGAAATCGAAAAAGCCCAGGTGTTCCTGAAACTGTAAGCCGGGCTCTGGTAAACAGCCTTACCTGCTTTTCCCGGGGAGAATCTTCAATGCAGCATCACCTGGCCGCCGGTAACGGGTACGGCCTGGCCCGTTTCGTATTCCTGTTCCACGATGTAGTAAATTGCCCGCATCACATCCGGGCCTTCACAGCCCCGCCTCATGGGAACCTTGTTTTCGTAGTAGCTTTTTACGTCCGCCACGGTCCGGGCGCCCGCGACTTTGCCTGCGGCCAGGTACTGGACAAAAAGGCCCTTTTCCGGGTCCGCCCAAAGGGGACCGTCAAAAAAATTCCCCGGACAGATTGAGTTCACTTTAACATTGTATTCAATAAGTTCCAGGGCAAAGCTTTCCGTCAGGCCGATGCCGCCGAATTTCCCCCCCGCATAGGCGCCGTTTTTGTTGGACCCCTCCAGGCCGCTTTTGGAATTGATTTGGATAATGTCGGTTTTCCATTCCTGGGCGGTCAGATGCTGAAGCCGCAAAAGGCGGCCCGCGAATTTGGTGATGATAAAATATCCCTCGTAGTTTACCTGGGTAGTAAACCGGAAGGACTTTAATTCCTGTTCCATCACGCTGCCTGCCTGAAGTACGCCGGCGTTGCTTATACAGAGATCTATCCCCCCCGCCTGTTCGGCGATGGCGGCAAACATCGCCTCAACCGAATCTTCCCTGGTAACATCAGAGACTACCGCGATGGCGGCGGTTCTTCCCTGGGCGGCGTTGATTTTTTTTGCCAGCGCCTCCGCTCCTTTCTGGTTTACATCGGCGATAAAGACCAGCGCCCCCGATGCCGCCAGGCCCAGGCTGATCTGCTCGCCAAAGCCCTGGGCGCCACCGGTAACCACCGCCGTACGGTTTTTGACCACCCCGGCCCTGCCCGCGGCGGTCAGGGCGGGGGGTACTATTTCGGTGTCCCTCGCGGGGGGAATGATTTCTTCGATAAAGGAGTCGTCCAGCGATTCCCGGCGCTTCCGGGCGGCGTCAATGTCCCGATCGATCCAAAACACGCCCAGGGTTTCGCTCCCCCGGTTAAGGACAATGCAGGAGGGCTGTTTTTTTATCATCCGGGAGCGATCCACTGCGGAGGGGGACATTTCGAATTCCCAGGCCGCATAGGCCTCACTGAGCGCCTTGGCGGCCGTTTCTTCATCAAAGCGCTCTCCTGCGCCGGTCTCTTCGCCGGAAAGCTTATAGGCCGATTCCAGATCGATAACCAGGGCGTTTGGGGAAACAGGGCCCGGCGTTCCGGCGATTACAATCCGGGGCGACCCGGATGCGTTGATGCAAAGCCCCCGAACCAGGGGCGCTAAAATGGTGTTCATGGTAATCTTCCTTAAATACGGGGTTAGAACGACCTGCCTTTGTTGAATTCTTCGATGCACTTTGGGATGGATGCTTCCGGCCTAAAGAGATCAAAAGACTTGCCTGTCTTCGCATATAGTATAATTCTTTCTTTAAGCGGAAGCAAGGAAAGGGGATTGGAAAAAGAAAAAATACCCCAATTGCCGTCTACCGAGGCAAGGCGCTCATGGGCGATAAGGGCCCAGGTGGTATCCACCAGGTACGGGCAGCCGAGTACTTCGGGACAGTTAAAGGACTGCCGGCTGGAATTGATATCCACCCCGGAAATCTCCATAAAATCCCCGCGGGTACAGAACTGCCGGATTCGTTCCAGCTGGGCCGGAGTGTTCCGGGGAGGCATATAGGTAACGGCGCGGAATCCCAGGCGCTTGATTTCGTCAAACAGCTCGGGCAGAAAGTCGTCCTCGAATTTTTCCGCTTTTTTGTCCCCCGTGGGGGATTCACCCACATCCCCCAGATAAGAGTAGGCGGGGATGGCGTTCACGGAGAGGGCAAAGTCCACCGCCTGCCCGGCGGGGATAACTTCCTCCGGTCCGGGCTGGATAAAAAAGCCTGGGAGGAACCCTGTCTTAAGGAGCCCCAGCACATCATAAAGATAATGGGGATTTGCCGGATCGGAAAGGAATTTTTCCGGCTTGGCCCCGACGGCAATATTGAACTTTTTTTTAAGCCCCTCCGCCAAATCCGGCCCCCGGCCGTAACGCCGGATAATTTTATCCGCCGCCGCCGCCATAATATGCCGTTCGGTAATTTCCCCGCCGTTCCGGTATTGGGATTGCCGCACAATGTCGGCTTCAAAATCGATCGTTTCAAAGCCCGAATCCGCGAGGATCGTATTGGCCGCCGCCGTCATTTTTTTGGTCCGCCCAAGCCTGGCGGCCCTGATCGGCTCGAGGAAGGCCGCTGTTTTTTCCAGCGCGGTGGAGGGGATTCCCTGGATAGTGATATAGGCCGATCCGGCGGAATCGGGATTGTTGAGCTTCCGGGCCGCAAAAAAATTTCCCGCGGGGCCTTCGGTAAAGCTGACCCGCAGTTCGATCCCCGAGCAGCCCCCCATACCCAGAACGGCGCAGGCGGCGATCAGTTCCGGCGCGGCCGCGGCGGAGTCGTGGTCCACCGACCCCGCCGCCTCAAGGCCCGCTTCCCGGGCCTTGAGGGCCGCCATGGCCGGCGTATAGGGGCTAAAACTGTAAACCGTGTGGATGTGGTTGTTCACCTCGCCGGTTCCGCCGGATCCGAACCGGACCGCGCCCTCCCCCGCATAGGAACGGAGGGCGGCAAGCCGCTCTGCCGGGGCAAGGGCGGGATCGTTGATAAGCTTTAACGGATCATTCATCGAAGACTACACCCCCATCCGGTTTCGCCGCATCAGATCCAGCGTGGTCTGCACCGTACCTGGTTTGTAACCCCGCAGGGGCAGCACCCGTTCGTGGATGGCGTCAAGGATCCATCCGAGCTGGGGGAAATAGAGTTCTTCCATTTCCGCCGCGGGGGTGATCCAGTTCCGGCTGCCCACCACGGTAACCGGAGCATCCAGGTAATCAAAGGCAAAGGTTCCGATATTGCTCCCCACGGTATGCATCACCGAACCCCGTTCCGCCGCGTCGGTAACAAGGACGATGCGGCCGGTCTTCTTTACCGATTCCACAATCTTTTCATAGTTCAGGGGATTTACAAAACGAAGGTCAATCACTTCCGCCTCAAGGCCAAAGTCCTTTTTCAGGGCGTCCGCGGCCTCAATTGCCCGGTAGAGGGTGGCGCCCAGTGTGGCGATGGTGATGTCCCGGCCCTGCCGCCGGACGGCGGGCTCCCCTTCGGGAATTTCATAGTACCCCTCGGGGACTCCGCCCTGTTCAAAGCGTTCTCCCATGTCGTACAGGAGCTGGCTTTCAAAGAAAACCACCGGATCGGTTCCCCTAAGAGCCAGATTCAGCATGCCCTTGGCGTCGTAGGGAGTGGCGGGGTAGTAGGCTTTGAGGCCGGGGATGCAGGCCGTCAGGGCCGACCAGTCCTGACTATGCTGGGCACCGTACTTGTTGCCCACCGATACCCGGACGGTAAGGGGCATTTTTAAAAGCCCCGCGGACATGGACTGCCACTTGGCGGCCTGGTTAAAAAGTTCGTCCCCGGAACGGCCCATAAAGTCGCAGTACATAAGTTCTACCACCGCCCGGCCGCCCGAAAGGGCATAGCCTACTCCGGCGCCTACGATGGCCCCTTCGGAGATGGCGCTGTTAAAGAGCCGGGGATAGGGTACAAGCTCCGTAAGCCCCCGGTATACGGCAAAGGCGCCGCCCCAGTCCCGTACGTCTTCGCCCCAGCTGGACAAGGTTGGGTCTGTCGCGTAACAATGGGCCATCGCCTCAAAGAGGCCGTCCCTAAACTGGTAGACCTTGTTCTTGGAGAGGGGTTTTCCTTCGGCGTCAAGGCCGTACCGGGCCTTGGCGGCGGAGGCCTTAACCCTGGCGTTTTCGGCCAGGGGCTGGGAAAGTTCGGGGGGGCGATCGTCGAGTTTTTCGGCCTTTGTGTTGGAGAACATCACCGATTCGATAAACGCCCCGTCAAGCCGGGGGGAAACCGCGTCGTTAGTCGCAAGCTTGACCACTTCCAGCAGCTTGGCGTTTACCCTGGCCCGCATGGCATCCAGTTCGCTTTTATCCGCCAGCTTGTTTTCGGCCAGGTAATTTCCGTAACCGTCGATGGCGTCGATATCCTGCCAAAGTTTTAGTTCGTCGGGAGTCCGGTAGCTGGAGGAATCCGAGGGGGAGTGGCCCGAATAGCGGTAGGTGATAACGTCCAAAAGCACCGGCCCCCTTCCCTCAAGGAGTATCTTCTTTTTGCGGGCTATGGCGTCCGCCACCGCCAGGGGATTAAAGCCGTCCACCCGCTCGGTGTGCATGTTTTCTTCATTCAGCCCCGCCCCAATCCGGGCCACCGTACCGTACCCCATGGTTTCTCCCCGGGTCTGGCCGCCCATGCCGTAGAAGTTGTCGAATACATTGTAAAGTATGGGCGGGGCGCCGCCCGCTTCTTTGGGCCACAGCTTCCGGTACTGATCCATGGCGGCCACCACCATCGCCTCCCATACCGGCCCGCAGCCCATGGAACCGTCGCCGATGTTGGCCGCCACGATACCGGGCTTTTTGTTGATCCGCTTGTAAAGCGCCGCCCCCGTGGCAATGTCCGCGGACCCCCCTACGATGGCGTTGTTGGGCATGGAACCAAAGGGAGTAAAGAAGGCGTGCATGGATCCCCCCAGGCCCCGGTTAAATCCCGCCCGGCGGGCAAAAATTTCGGCCAGCGTTCCGTAGAGCACAAAGTTTTCCGCCAGATCCCGGATACCCTCGTAGGGTATCTTTTCCGCCGTCCCCAGGGTTTCGCCCCCCAGGAAGTTTTTCATGATTTCTTCCAGCCGCTTTTCTCCGGCGGCGTCCCGGGAAAGCTGCCACAGGGAGGAATAGCATTTGGCGAGTATTTCGCCGTGGCTCCGGTGGCTGCCAAAGATACAGTCATCGGTGGTCAGATTGATACATTCTCCCACCGCGGCCGATTCCTGGCCCATGGAAAGATGCGCCGGCCCCTTGTGGTTATACTCAATTCCCTGCCAGGCTCCCTGGAGCTTAAAGGTATTGAGCATGGATTCAAATTCCCTAATCGTCACCATGTCGTACCAAATCCGGACAAGTTTTTCCCGGCCGTAGAGTTCCGTCTCTTTTTTAATGTCGCTCTTGTACTGATTAACCGGGATTTCCCCCAGCTTAATCACCTCGCTTTTCCGTACATCCTTTGGATCAATGATCTGTGCCTTAGGCATTTATTACTCCTCGTATTACAATTCCCAAACCGCATCGCGGATGAGTTCGCATACCGTGGGGTGGGGAAAAATAAGTTCCCGCACGTCCTCGATACGCAGTTCCTGTTCAATCAGGGCCGCGCCGCCCCAGATAAATTCCGCCGCATAGGAACCCACCGCGTGGATGCCCAGGATGCGCCGGTCTCCGGCAGAGGCAATCACCTTTACCGCCCCCTGGCCGGCAAAGGTATTTTCCGCGGCAAAACGGCCCGAGACCCGCATGGGAAGGCTTGCCTTGAGGATGGCAATTCCCCCGGCGTCCGCTTCCTGTTCGGTAATGCCCACCCCCGCCGCTTCGGGAATACCGTAGACCGCCCAGGGTACGGCATTACTCCGCCACAGGCTGCTTCCGTCGGCCGCCGCTCCGTCAAGATACGCGGTAATGTCCGCCACGGCCACTTCCGCCATGCGGTACGCCGAGTGGGCAAGGAGGCTCTTTCCCGTCACGTCCCCCGCGGCCCATATACCGGGAATGTTGGTCCGCATCCGTTCGTTAACGGTAACGCCCTTGCGGGTAAGGTCCAGTCCCGCCGCGCCGGCGCCCCAGGTATCCAGTACGGGCCGCCGGCCCGCCGCCATAAGAACCAGATCCGCCGCGGCCTCCGCCTTGGCGCCCTCCCCGGTACGGTAGTTCACCGCGGCGCCGTTTATGCTTTCCACCTTGCAGCCCAGCTTAAAGTCCACCGTACCGCCACCGGCGGAACTTTTCATGGCCCGGCGAAGAAGGGGGGACTGTTCCCTGTCCATGAAGGGAACAATTTCGTCCATCATTTCGATGACCGTTACCTCCGAACCCAGGCTGGAAAAGAGGCCCGCGAATTCCACGCCGATGACCCCTCCGCCGATAACGGCAAGCCGTTTCGGCGCCGCTTCTACGGAAAGAAGGCCCGTGGAATCCACAACCCCGGGCTGGCCGTTACTCCCCGGTATGGGCGGAAGGGCGGGGGCCGATCCGGCGCAGACCAGGATCGCCCGGCCCTCATGTTCCGCCGCCGGGCCGCCGCCGGGCGTAACCTGTACCCTGCCGGCCTTTGTTCCCGAAGGCGCCGCGAGGATCTCGCCCCGGCCGGAAACCACATCCACGGCAAAACGCTTCATCTGCCCCGCGATGCCCTCCCGGAGTTTTCCGGTTACCTCGTTTTTCCATTTCTGCATCGCCTGCCAATTGAAGGAAACATCCGCGGCCTTAACGCCGAACTTTTCCCCTTCCCTGGCATGGACATAGTGCTTTGCCGAGTTAAGCAGGGTCTTGGTGGGAATGCAGCCCACGTTCAGGCAGGTTCCCCCCAAATACTTTTCTTCGATGAGCAGCACTTTTTTCTTTGCGTGCCCCAGCCGTTCCGCGGCAAGATACCCTCCGGGGCCTCCCCCGATGATGATGACGTCATACATGATACAACCCCTTTATGAGAGACGGCGTTAATTCGCCGCCAGCAGCAGATCGATATCCGCCACCGCCCCGCAGAGGGCGCTGAGGAACCGGGCCGCGGGAGCGCCGTCCACTACCTGATGATTGATGGTCAGGCTGAAACCGATGTGGGGAACAAAGGCAAACCCGCCGTTTTCTTCCGCGGGCTTAAGCTCAATACCGCAGACCCCAAGGATCGCTACTTCCGGAGCGTTAAGGACCGGGGTAAAACCGGTAATCCCGAAGCTTCCCAGGTTGCTCACCGTAAAGGTGGAACCCGAAAGTTCCCCGGGCTTGACGCTGCCGTCCTGGCAGGCGGCGGCAAGCCGTTTTGCCTCCAGGGAAATCCGCCGGAGCGAAAGCAGATCGGCGTTCCTGATCACCGGCACCATCAGGCCCCGGGGGGTGTCCACCGCCATACCCAGGTGAATCCGCTCGTAGGTTTTCAGGGTGTCGCCGGTTTTATGGGCGTTCATATAGGGATAGGCGGGAAGCACCCGGGACACGGCGTACAGGATCAGATCGTTCACGGTGATCTTCCCAACTCCCAAATCCAGGCCGCCGGAGGGCGGGTTTCCGCCGGCCTTGAACCGTTTCCGCAGTTCCTGAAGCCGCGCCGCCGGAGCGCCGGCGTTAAGGGTAAACTGGGCGCTTTCCGTCAGGGAAGCAAGCATCCGGTCGGCAATAAGCTTGCGGACGCCCTTAACCGGCGTTTCGGTAACCTTCCCCTCCCCTTCCGGCCCCCCGGAAAACACGCCGGCGGCGGATCCTCCGGTCCTCGACCTGTCCAGGTCAGCAACGGTAACCCGCCCGCCGATACCGGAACCGGCGATGTCCGCCGCGCCCGCGGGAGAGGCCCCCAGGGCGGAGCGCGCCGCCGCGGTCAGCGCCGGCCGGCCCGCCAGGGCGGCCCGGACATCCCGCTCGATAACCCGGCCGCCCGGGCCGGAACCGGCGATGTCCGCCGGATCCAGCCCTTCCCGGACCGCCAGGTTCCGCGCCCGGGGAGAAAGCCCCGTTCCCGCCGCGGACGCGGGGGAAACGGCCGGCGTTGCGGCTGCCGCGGCTATTGCCGTACCCGCCGTATCCGCAGTTCCCGCGCCTGCGGAGGCCGTTCCTTCCCCGGCGGCGGGCCTGTCCCCGGCCGGGACAACGGCGCGCCAGTCTTCCCCGGCGGCCCCGATAACGGCGATGGGCTGAAGGACCGGCACGTCATCCCCGCCGGAACACAGTATCTTAAGGACCTGTCCGTCCGCTCCGGCGGGAATCTCGAAAGTCGCCTTGTCGGTTTCCACCACACACAGGGTGGTATCCGCCGTGACTGCGTCTCCTTCCTTTACCTTCCATTCCTGGATAATACAGGATTCAACCGTATTCCCCTGCCGGGGCATGATCAACACATGGGCCATATACGCTCCTCTTTAATTCTCTCCGTAATCTCTCATTCCTGTCCTAAGCACCGGCTGCCCGCCGGATGCTGATTCCCGCTTCGGTTAATTCCTCCGCAGCGGCATCCGGCAAACCCCGGTCGGTGATAATCAGGTCCATTTCCCCCAGGGGAAGGACGCTGATAAATCCTGTTTTGCCGAACTTCCGGGAGTCCGCCAGAAGTACGGTGGTTTCGGCATGGGCCTTCATGGCTTTGACAATTTCCGCCCCCTCCGGCAGATGGGTGGTCATTCCCCGGTCCAGGGTAAAGCCGTCGGTTCCCACAAAGGCAAGGCGCACGTTAAGGCGGCTGATGGTATCCAGGGCGATGGGGCCTACCAGGCTTTCGGTGGGACGGCGGAACTCGCCCCCGGTCATGGTGATTTGCAGCATGGGATTCATCCGGGCATAGGAAAAAACCAGGGTGGAATTGGTAACGATGTGAACGTCCCGCTTGCCCTGGAGGTATTTGGCCGCCAGGGCGATGGTGGTTCCCGCCTCCAGCATGATCACGTCCCCGTCCCGGACCAGCTCCGCCGCCGCCCGGGCGATGGCGTCTTTTTCTTCCCGCCGGGACTGCTGCCGTTCCAGAATATGCCGGTGAAAGGCCGGAGCCGCGCCCCCCCAGGTCCGGTTGAGCCAGCCCCGGTCTTCCAGGGTTTTTAAATCCCCCCGGATGGTTACTTCCGACAGCCCCAGCTCCTTCGCCATGGCGGTAACCGTCACGGAGCCGTCGGCGGAAAGCCTGTTGAGGATGATTCGTTCCCGGTCGTTCAGGGCCTCTGTCAAACTACCTCCGCCCGGAAGCCGACGGCCGGTATTCACCGGCCAACGGTCGCCTTCGATTTACTTTCGGAAAACTTTCTTTTCCCTTTTGAAGCTAGCATATTTTAAAAAGAAATACAAGAGGGTAAATGACAATTCCAAATTTAACCACAACGAACCTTCGGTTCGACCAAACGGACAAACACGGACCTGTTGTTTCAATTCTTCGGCTTTTGTCCGTGTTGGTCCGTGAGGGCGAACCGAAGGTTCGTTGTGGTTATTTTCCCGTGGATGGTGATTTTTGGGCCGGCTTACTGGTAGATTACCAGATAGGGACGGGGATTCAGCGCAAACACTTCTTCCGGGCTTAAAAGCGGATCGTCGTAGCCCGCGCCGGGGATGCCGAAATTGTAAAACAGCTTAAAACCCTTGACCGGCATATTCCGCGCCGCGGCATTGTAGGAATAGGTACTGCGTTTCAGCGCGGGACCGCCGAAACCGTCGGAACAGTGGACCAGGGTAACCTGTCTGTATCCGGTACGGATATCGCTTCTGTCCCTGATCATACTGTAGTGGAACTGGTGAATCACCAGCATCCGTTCTCCCTGTAAACGGTACTTTGCCAGGTACTCCGCCATGATTTTCTGGGCTTCGTTTATTTCTTCGCCGCTGACGCTGCCGATACGCTGCATGGGTTTATCGGTCCGCCATTCGGGATCCAGGGCCAGGTGGACATTGGGATAGTGGAGGTAAGGCAGCATCGTCTTAAGGGATTCCAGCGGATCGTATCTGCCAATCTGGTGATCAATAAAAATAAGCATCTCCCGTTCCAGGGCAAAACGTATGTAGCTTTGGAGGATCGCGCCGGGGATATAGCCGATTTCCCCTCCGGGCTGGACGGTTCCGTAGATAATGTAGAGGGCCTTACGGACCCCCCGCCTGCCGTTGGCGGTATTGTATTTCTCCGTCAGCGCGTTAAGGCGGCTGTTCAGTTCCGGCAGTTCATAGCGGCCCAGGATCCCCATGTTGGGGGAACTGGGGTGGCCGTAAAAGGCGATAATGTCGCTGTTAAGGAAAAGGGGCCGCCGGAGCGCCAGTATCCGGGCGTCGTTTTCCAGTTCCGTGGGCGCCCAGTAGGGCCGGGCCGCTTCCTGAAAAAGCCATTCCCGGTAATAGGAGGTAAAGTAAATCCCGGGGAAAAGACCGGACAGGAAGTCCCCGGTTTCGCCGGGGGCTTTGTTGTGGATGGAAGGATCTTCTCCCGCGGCGCCAAGCAGTAAAAGGGAAAGGAGCAGCAGTATGCCTGATCTAAGGGAACGGATCATCCTTATTCTGTATCGGCATCCTGGCGGCGGATCATAACAAGCAGGCGGAGCCGGCTGCGCGGGCGGCGCCAGTTACGCCGGCGGCGTCAGCTGCGCAGCCGGGACAAGTCCGGCTATACAGATTCCGTCTTTTCCGGTATTTTTGAAAAGCCATGAATCAGGATCAGGTGAAAACAGCCCTTCTTTCCCTGGCCGACGCTCCGCTGGAATTTTCGGTGATCCTTTCGGGGAAAAAGAGCGGCAAGGTTAACGGACTTTACAAGACCGAAACCAGGGAAATCATCCTCCATAACCGGAATTTTGCCCAGGACGCAGGCGGAGAAAACCTCCTTCTTTATACGGCGATCCACGAGTATGCCCACCACCTTCACGCCTGCGGCCGGGGCGGCACCCTTTCATCCAGGGCCCATACTTCGGAATTCTGGGCCATCTTTCACGAACTGCTGGAAAAGGCCGAAGCCAAAAGGGTGTACCGGAATGTGTTTGCCGAATCTCCCGAGCTGGTTACGCTTACCGGTCAGATTAAAAAGAAATTTCTGGAAGAAAACGGCAGCCTGGTCAAGGAGCTGGGAAAACAGCTGCTGCGGGCCTGTGAGCTGTGCGGACAAATCGGAGGCCGTTTCGAAGACTATGTAGACCGGGTACTCCGTATCCCTAAACTGGCGGCCCAGACAGCGATAAAGATGTACCAGTACGATTTGGATCCCGCCCTGGGAGCGGATAACATGCGTTATCTGGCGGGTATACGAAACGGAGAGGATCGCTCCGGGGCGGAACGGGCCCTTTTGGCGGGGAAAAGTCCCGACTCGGTAAAAACCGCCCTGCGCAGCCGGAACGTTTCCGCCCTGGCTCCCAAACCGGAAGAAGACCGGCGGACCATGCTGGAAAAAGAAAAAATCCGGCTGGAAAAAACCATCGATACCCTCAACCGCCGGCTGGGGGAAGTAGAGCAGGAACTCGTATCCCTCCCCAAACGCTGACATGACTTTGTTCCGGGTGAAACGGATCCGCCCTCCGCGGCGTTAAGCGTCACGGACAGCAGGCTTTACCTGAAGATACCGCTGTTTAAAAGCTTATCGGAAAATTCATCCACCAGGGGAACGCCTTCACCGTTAAGATCAATTCCGGTTTTTCTGCAAAAATCTTCAAGCTGAACATAAACCCAGTCATTTCGGACGTTAATACATGCCGGCCGGCCCTCTTCCTCTATAAAGTCCGCCAACAACCGGATCGTTTCCTGTACGGTATCCTCGTTCGGTTTGAGCAGATACTGGGCCGCCAGCACATTTTTTTCGGCGTTCATAAGGACGACCATGCGCATGAGCGCCGGAAAACCGGCTCTGGTTGTTCCCACGGAAACGGGCGCATAGACCGTATCAACTTCCAGGGTAAGGCCGTTTGAGGGTTTCATTTTTAGCGCGCCGGTAAAAATTTCGTTTTGTATGATGCAGCTTTCCCCAAAGCTTGTTACCGGCTGCATGGGCCGGGATTCGGTGGTCCATGTTTTTGTTTTCTTCGAATAGGCATGGTACAGGATATTGTCTTTTTCAAAATCCACGGGAAGTTCATGATCGGCAAAGTACTCATAGGCGGCGATAAATTGCTCCAGAATTTTTATAAGCTGCGCGGCATTTTTATCAGAAATTTTCCAGGGCATACAATTTGGCCGGGATCGCCTGAAATAGGGCCAGTTGTTTTTACCCCGGAAACTTAACCCCAGTTCTTTGATTGTTTCCCGCTCGTCGGGAAAAAGTTCATCCCGGTCTCCAAAATAGCAGGACAGGCAGTCCAGATAGCTTAAGACGTAAGAAGACGAATCGTTGTTTTCCGCTATCCGTAAAAGCCCCGATACGGATTGCAGGCCCGGATATACCCCAATGCCGTAACATTCACCGTTTCTTCCCATAACCGAACAGAAAACCGGTTCTTTCATGCCGGGCAGTTCAATGCAAACAAGATCCATGTCCCATAATTTGGTCCATGGTTCCAGGATTTTTATTTTTCCCATCAATTGATACAGGGCCTTTAACTGATCGGCTGAAGGGTTCTGCTGCTTTGCCATAGACCCATAGTACCGGGTTTTACCCGGGAGAACAAGCGGACCCCATGGTACCGGCCGCCAAAGCCGAAGGTAAGGAACGCTTGCGTACCTGCAATGATCTGACTTATAGTTTTCATGGCGGGAGCCTCATGGTTGATAGTTAATTTAGTTAAGGAGTTACGGATATGGGAAAGAAAGCGCTGGTTTTTTTGGCCGAGGGGTTTGAAGAAGTAGAGGCGGTAACGCCCATTGATTATCTGCGCCGGGCGGGAATCGAGGTAACCGTTGCCTCCATAAAAAACGACCGGACAGTCAGGGGCGCTCACGGCATTTCCCTTGCCGCGGATACGACCATTGCGGAACTGGAAACATCAGGCCGGTTTTCCGCCGCGGTTTGGGACGCCGTTTTTGTTCCCGGCGGCATGCCCGGCGCGGCAAACCTGGCGGCCTGCGTCCCGGCGGGGAATTTTTACCGGGAAATGACCGCCTCGGGCAAAATAACCGCGGCCATCTGCGCCTCTCCCGCGGTGTTCCTGGCCCCCTTAGGGCTTCTGGAGGGCAAAAAATTTACCTGTTATCCGGGGGACGAAAAACAGACCAGCGGCGGAACATGGTCCGCCGGCAGGGTGGTGGTGGACGGCAATCTGATAACCAGCCGCGGCCCCGGTACCGCCGCGGCTTTTGCCCTGGCCCTGATTGAAAAGCTCGCGGGAAAAGAAGAGGTACAAAAACTTACCGTGGCGGCGCTCCTAGAGATTCCCGGCTGATCTTGACTCCCGGCACGGCGAGAATTTTCCCCGCCGTCCGGTTCCCCAGGGCGGCGCATTCCTCCAGGGCTTTGCCCCGGAGGAACGCGGCAAGAAAGCCCGCGGCAAAGGCATCCCCGGCGCCGGTGCTGTCAACGGGAACCAGGGGCGTTGTTTCCGCCGCAAAGGCGCCGGCGGCGGAAACCACCACCGCCCCCTTTTCCGCCTGTTTCAGGACGATGATCGATCCCGCCTTCCCGCACAGGTCCTTCCAAAAACCGGCGGACTTAAGCCGGCAGGAAGAAGACGCGGCAGGGGCCGGTTCCGTACCGCCGGTTTTCCCGTGTAAAACGCCGTAGAGGGCGGCCGCTTCTTCTTCGTTCATAAAAAGGATCAGGGGATGTTCCCCCATATATTCCAGTATACGCTCCGCCCCGGCGCGGATCTTGAAAACGGAACCGGCATCCAGGACAAGGACCGGATTCCCGGCGCGGTCCCGGGCGGCAAGTTCGAACACCCGGCGGACCAGGTCTTCCCGGTCCAGCATATAGCCGTCCAGGACAACGGCTTTGGCCTGGCTGAAGAGTTCTTCCGGTATGCCGCCGGGACCGAAGTCCTCCGCCGCTCCGGGAGACGCGGCAATTTTAACGCCCTCCGGAGTAGTGAGTACCAGGCAGCGTCCGGTTTTTTTTACGGAGGGAAGCAGCAGGACCTGTACCCCGGCGTCGATCAAATCCCGCTTAAAAAGCCGGGCAAAAGCATCCGGCCCGCCGGTTCCCGCGCCCAGTCCCGCGGAACCGGCAAAGGCGCCGCGTATTCCCAGCAGGGAGGCGATTTTTGCCACATTGGCGGCCCCGCCCCCGGAACCGTATACCATGGAGGGCAGGACCCCCAGGACCAGGTCGATCAAAGCCGGAGAAACATGCTGGACCGGCGCCGTGATGCCGTACCGCCGGCAGAAGTTTTCATCGGCCTCTGCAAAGATATCCAGCATGGCGTGGCCCAGGCACAGCAGCTCAACCATAAGCGCTGATTACCGTTACTTCGGAACGGCGATAATATCCTTCAGTTCAGGATGTTTTGTCAGCTCCCCCTGTAAACCCTCGGCCCGGCCCTTGTTGACATAATCCCTGCTCTGGAAGGAATACGTAAAGCGGGTATGGATGTCGTAGGTTCCCGCCACCAGGGCATAGGCGTCTTCGGTCATGACCAGTTCTTCATCGGTGGGGATAATATAAACAGGAATTTTTGATTCCGGTTTGCTGATGATTGTTTCCGTATTCCGGGTATGGGACAGTTCGTTCCTTCGGGGATCGTACACAATGCCAAGGCCCTCCAGGCCGGAAAGGATCTTTTCCCGCATAAAGAAGGCAAACTCACCCACCCCAGCGGTAAAGACCAGGGCGTCCACCCTGCCCAGGATTGCCTGGTAAGCGCCGATATATTTTTTAACCCGGTGAGCTTCCATATCCTGGGCCAGAAGCGCCTTGGCGTCTCCTGCCAGGGCGGCTTTTTGAATATCCCGGCGGTCGGTGTATTTTCCGGTAATGCCCAGGAGGCCGCTTTTTTTGTTCAGCGCGCTTTCCATATCGGCGGGGCTCATGCCGGTTTTCCGCATCACATAAAAGGGCATGGCCAGATCCGCATCGCCGGCCCGGCTTCCCATGATAAGCCCCTCCAGGGGAGTAATGCCCATGGAGGTATCGAAGGAACAGCCGTCCCTGACGGCGTTAACCGACGAACCGTTTCCCAAATGGCAGATGATGACATTGGTTTTGAAGGGATCCTTTCCCAGCAGGGCCGAAACCCGTTTGGCGGTGTACAGAAAACTGGTGCCGTGAAAACCGTAGCGCCGCACCGAATAGTTTTCGTACCATTCATAGGGAACGGCGTACAGGAACGATTCCGGGGGCATGGTCTGGTGCCAGGCGGTATCCATAATTGCGCAGTGGGGAACTTCGGGCAGTACTTTTTTTGCCGCTTCAATTCCCATGATGTTCGCGGGATTGTGGAGGGGGCTCATATCCTTCATTTCGTTAAAGGCCGCCATGGCCGCTTCGTCCACAATGACGCTCTTGGTAAACTTGTCGCCGCCGTGAACTACCCGGTGCCCCACGGCGCCTATGACCGACATATCGCCGATACAGCCCGTTTCCTTGTCCGTCAGGGTTTTGATAATCAGATCTACCGCGTCCACATGGGTGGGGCAGTCGTGGTTAACGGTGATCTCCTCCTTTCCTTTTACCTTGTGATTGATAAAGGACCCGCCCACGGTTACCTTTTCCACCACACCCACGGCCAGAACATCCCTTGAATCCCAGTCGTAGACCTGATATTTTGCGGAAGAGGATCCGCAGTTGAGCGTTAAAATGACCATACTTTTCCTCGCTTGCTAAAAATTATGAAGCTTTGAAAAAGCTTCTTTACTTATGGTTTACGCGCCTTTTATGCTTATATTATAATAGTTCATTCCGGTCTTTTGCCCTGATTTGTTCCACAATGTCCCGGACATGCTGGGTTTCGCCTTTCTTTGCAATCAGAACGCTGCCGGGTCCGCCGTTTTTCCCCGACCGAACCGAGATGATAAGGTCCTCCACGCCGATAAGAGCCACGGGTATATCGGAATCGACAAAACATTCCCTGGCGTTATGGGTATACACTTCCGCGTGATGCGTACCGTAACGGCCCGCCAAAAGGGCGTATTCGTCCCAGCTGCCCACGTCTACCCAGTTAAAGCCCGCTTTGACCATAACCGTGGAGGAACATTTTTCCGCAATAGCGTAGTCAAAGGAAACCGCCTCGGACTTTTCGTAGGCTTCCTCCAGGTCCGGCCATTCCCGGAGTATCCGCAGGCCCCGTTCCGTTGTAAAGGACCGCTCATCCGGCGCCCGGAGTTTCCCGAAAGGCCGGATTACCTCCGGAGCGCCGCGGCGGAATTCCTCCAGGATAAACCGGGAAGAGAAGGCGAACATGCCGGAATTCCAGAAAAAATTCCCCGCTTCAAGAAAGGATTCCGCCGTCTTCCGATCCGGCTTTTCCCTGAAGGAGGTTACCGTAAACACCTGGGGTTCCGCCGCCCGGGAAACCAGGGTTCCCGTTTCAATATAACCGTAGCCTGTTTCCGGCCCCCGGGGCTCGATGCCGAAGACGGCGAGCTTGCCCGCCGAGGCAAAAGCTTCCGCCGCGGCGGCGTCCAGGACAAATTTTTCCAGGGGAGTGATGATGTGGTCACTGGTAAGGACCAGCACCTTCCGTTCTTCACCGGATATCCGGTCGATATAATTGACCGCACAGGCGATGGCGGGGGCGGTGTCCCGGGCATCCGGTTCGGGAATCAGGACCAGCCGCTTTAATTCTTTTGGGCTGTACCGTTCGCAGGCTCTGACAATATGGGCTGCATGGGAATGCCCCGCGACGATGATCACCCTGCCGTCCTCATCCACAACCTTCAATGCCCGTTCCACCGCGGCGTTAAAAAAACTGCCCGCGGCAATGGCCTCCGGTTCTGCGGAAAGGGAGGGCATGGGAAGGAACTGTTTCGGCATCATGCTGTTGCTGGCCGGCCAAAGCCTGGTGCCGGAACCGCCGGCCATGATAATACAGTCGTTGAACATGATTAATCCAGTATAATTCAGGAATAGTTTAGCCGCAAGAAGCCGGAGAGGGGTCAGCGCCCGGACCGGGGAATCCGTACTTCTTTATAGCGGAAACAGCCGGTAATATGATCGTTTACGATGCCTGTGGCCTGGAGATGGGCGTACATGATGGTGCTGCCCAGAAAGCGGAACCCTCGTTTTTTCAGATCCGCAGCGACCCGATCGGAAAGTTCCGTCTTGGCGGGCAGTTCGGAAAGGCTTTTCCACCTGCCGGAGATCTGTTTTCCGCCGGTAAAGCTCCAGATATAGGCGGAAAAACTGCCCGCCTCTTTTTGCAGTTTCAGGAATTTTTGAGCGTTGATAATGGAAGCTTCGATTTTAAGGCGGTTCCGCACAATACCCGGATTTTCCAGTAATTTTTTCTTTTTTGCCTCTCCATAGCGGGCTACCCTGGCCGGATCAAAACCATCGTAGGCCTGGCGGTAGTTTTCCCGTTTTTTCAGGATCGTGATCCAGCTTAGGCCCGCCTGGGCCGATTCCAGTACGAGGAATTCAAACTGCTTTCGGTCGTCAAAAACAGGCGCCCCCCATTCCCTGTCATGATAGTCCATGTACAGTTCCGATCCCAGGCACCATTCACAGCGCCCCGGTTGAACATCCTTCATGCTTCCTCCCGTAAAAAGTAACTGCCCCGCCAGCCGCCGGTCGGGTGGCGCGAAGCCCGGCCACCGATGGAAACGATAGAGAGCCTTGCGGGAAATGTCAAGGGAATCGAGCAGGTAGAGAAGCTGACCGAGGGTGACGGGCTGGCCTGGTTAGCCGTATACGGCGGGTTCCACCGCCTTCCAGCACTGGGGATCGGCGCCGTAAAAAGACCCGGTGTACGCGGCGGCTACCGCGGGACAGCCCCGGCAGAACTGCAGCAGCTCGCAGTCCGCGCATTTCCGGAAGGCGGCAAAATTCCGGTACGCGTCCATCCGGGGGCCCAAAAACATATCCCGGAGGGAACCGCTCAGGGCGTTACCCAGTTTTCCCGGCTGGGAAGACGCGGGATTTTCGATCCGCCGGCAGGCGTAGACCTCTCCGGAGGGGAGTATCGTCAAATGGGAGATGCCGCAGCTGCAGCCGTCATAGATGACGCCCTCTTGTGTATCCTCGGGCAGGGTGAACAGGCCTTTTTCATAGAGGAACAGCGTCCAAAGGTGATCCTTGAGCATAAAGACCGTATTTCCGTTCCGGTATTCGGTAAATTTATCCCAGCAGCGGCACAGCAGTTCCCGGTACCGGAGCGGGGGTATGGCAAAATCCGGGGGCCGCATCCGGCCCGGAACAGTGCTCATCGTTCCGGGGCAGTAGCGGCTAAAGGCAAAGACCGAAACTTCGTGTTCCGTTACAATGTCGATCAACGCGGGAACCTCGCCGATATTCGCGCCCGACACGGTGGTCATCACCGCGCTTTCCATGTCCGCCGCGTTGATAAGCCGTACCGCCTCCAGGGCGGCGTCAAAGGAACCGGGACTGCGGATCCGGTCATGGGTTTCCTTAAGGCCGTCCAGCGAAAGCTGGTACGCGCCGCAGCCATAACGGCGCAGGCGGCGGCAGATTTTTTCCGTCAGCCGGAAGGGGTTCCCCATGACGGCAAAATTGACGGACCGGGTGTGCAGCAGTTCCGCCAGATGCCAGAAATTGTCATGAAGAAGCGGATCGCCCCCGGTGATATAGACATAGGGAACGCGCTTAAGCGCCGCGCACATATCAAGGCAGTTGTCCAGGATCTGCCGCATGTGTTCAAGGGCCGTTTGGTCCGGGCGCCGCTCTTTGGGGCTGTGGTACAGGTAACAGTGTCCGCAGCGCTGCTCACAGGCATCGGTAATATGCCATTGAAAAGAAAAATAGTTTTCCATAATTTTTTGTTTCTTTGCCTGCCCGCGGGCAGGCGGCGGTCACCGGCAGATCCCTTAAACAGGCCGCTGAGCTCCGGGCCCGCGGAACGGCGGTTTCAATCCGGGCTTGAGTACGCCGGATCCGCAGGACCCCGCGGCGTATAGTTTCCCGCCGGGATTAAAATACTCCTGGGCGCTCCGCCGCGGAATAAAAGCGCATTGATTGGATTGATTAGCCCGGCTGGATTCATCAGTCTCGTCAAACCAGTGATCAGACCACGCGCCAAGCTTGTGCAGTTTTACTGCCGGCATATTCATAAGATCCCCCTGAATGTATAGCAGCGGTACTTCCGGATATTCCGTGAATGTCCGGAAGTACCGCGCCTATTTAAACTGTAGGGCGGCGTTTTTATTCGTCAAGAAGGCACTTTTATACTACAATATAACCAGAGAGTAACTATCGGAATGATGGGCGGAACAAAAAACCGGCGGGAAAATCCGGCGGCGGTGGCGGTACATCTTATCAACAGCAAGTGGAAAATTCTGATTTTGCAAAGTCTGCGCACGGGAACGCGCCGGTTCGGCGAACTGCGGAAAACCCTGCCCGGTATAAGCCAAAAGGTCCTTACCGGCAGCCTGCGATCCCTGGAAGAAGACGGCATTGTCAAACGGACCGTATACGCCGAAGTTCCGCCCCGGGTGGAATACAGCTTAACCGAACTGGGAAAAACCCTGCTCCCGGTGATACATGTCATGGAGGAGTGGGGGAAAACGTATTTAGCGGCAATTGGACTTGAACCAATGACCGAACGGATATGAGCCGTTTGCTCTACCAACTGAGCTATGCCGCCAGACGGCCGAACGGCCGCATACCTGTCATAAAATAGCGCGTTCCGTGTCACCGTGTCAAGAGGCCAAATTCGGCGCCAGGCATGTACCGCGTAGTGTCAACTAATTCAAAAATCTGCCGGGAACGGACGATCTGCCGTGTTTCCAGCCTGATCAATGAAAAACACATAGAACTTAATGAAACCAAAGGGGGTGAAGTCACAGGCAAAGAGCCGCATTTTCCGGGCCTATGCCGTGTTACCGTTATTGGAAAGACAAGCTCAACGTTTCGCTTGCGTTCGTGGGGCGGGAGCAGTCCGCCGCCAAGTGTACCGCCATAACGGTAGTTGCGGGAGTTTACAAAAAAAACGCTTCCCCTTTATAATAATGCTGTGAGAGAAGAGGGGGAGAGCCGGACCCGGACAATAGGGTATACAAGCAACTACCTGGGCCAGCTGGAACGGATTACCTATGGCGATGATGATAAAGAGATCATCACGTACCGGTATAACGAGGGGGGGCAGATCCGTTCGGTGACGGGGCATAAGGACAGCCCCGACGACAGCGGGGAATTTGAGTACGTGAGAGACATCGGGTACGACGAGTTCGGGCAGCGGGTGGAGCTGGAATACGGGAACGGGGTACGGACCGTGTATACCTACAACCCGGAGCGGCGGTGGCTGGAGCGGATAGTGACCACCGGCGGAACGGGAAGCGTCCTGCAGAACATCAGCTACGACATTAACCCGGTGGGGAACGTCAACGGGTACGAGAACGACGCGGACCTGTATTATACGAAACACAGCTACGGGTACGACAGCCTCTACCAGCTGGTTACGGTAAACGGGGAAAGCAAAAACTACCAGGCGGGGAGCGGGCTGGTGACGATGCACAGCGAATACAGCCAGAGCTTCGCCTTTGACGGTGCGGGGAACGGGAAGCTTGAAAGCAAGGTGAGCAGTGAGCGGACGATGGGGACGCGGAACGGGGACAACCTGAATTACCGGTTAGGGTACCGGTATTACGCGGGGACCCACCGGGCGGAACAGATCGGGGAGATGTACTACCAGTACGACGGGAACGGGAACCTGGTGACCGAGCGGTTCGGGGGCCACGGGGGGACGACGGCGAATAACGCCCAGGTGTATGAGGAAGACGG
>JAISDG010000204.1 GCA_031265015.1 Spirochaetaceae bacterium
CCCTGGTTTCGTTCCTGATCAAGGACAAGAAGGGGGAGGAAGTTCAGACGGGCAAACAGAGCTACCAACTGCAATACGTCTCCGGTACTCTGCAAAATACCCCGGAACTTAACATCATCCGGGCGGAAAAGGAAATTCGGGACATGGCGGGGCTGGCCTCCTCCATGTTTGCCAACATCAGCGGGGCCCTGCAGACCCTGCAGCAGGAAAAGGACAAGGAACAGGCCGTGGACGCGCTGGTGGCGGAAATGCGGGACAAGGAAGAATTTGCCGATGAAATGCGGGTGGAACTAACCCGCTTCCTTATCGAGTGCCGCCGCCCCCAGTTAAGCGGCCAGTCGGAACGGAAGATCTACCAGCTTCTGCGGATCATCTCCGATCTGGAGGACATGACCGACGATTGCTGCAGCGCGGCTCTGCTGCTGGAGCGCAGCATTAAAAAGGATCTCTACTTCAAAGATAAGGAAATGGAAGCCCTGGCCCCCTATACGCGGCTGGTAGAAGATTTTCTTGCCTTTGTCCGGGAGCAGTTGGGACGCACGATCACGGAAGAGCAGGAATCCTACGCGGCGGAACTGGAAAACAGCATCGACAGGTCCCGGGATAAACTGCGGAAGATGGGCCGCAAGCGGATCGAAGCCGGGGCGGATGTAAGGGCGGAACTCCTCTTTATCGATGTGGTCCGCCGCATAGAAAAAGTGGGGGACTACTGCTACAACATTGCCGGGGCCCTAAAGCGGAGCCGGTAAGGACGCTGTAAAAAAAAGATTATACAGCATCTCTATAGGGCGCTGGGCGCATCGGATCTTTCGGATCAGTGCTGTAAGAAAAAGGCTATACAGCATTTCTATATGGGCGCATCCCCGCCTGCGGCGGGGACCGGGCTATCCGCTTGTATCTTTTTTGCCACAGGCAAAAAAGGATACCGCTCCTATCCCTTGCGCGGGCCATAAGCTATCGCCTTATGGCCTTGTTACACGATAAGGTTCGCGCCGGGGAAAGGCGGAACCCCATTTTCTTTGTTATCGTACGCCGGTTTTCAGTTCCGCTCCGGCCAGACCGGGAGACGCGGCCCTGAGGACAAGTGCCCCCGTCCCCGCACGGATAATCGCGGCGGCCTTCCCCGCGAAAAGCCGGCGCACCGGGTAAGCGTCTATGCTGTGATCCGCGGGGTCCCCGTTGCCAAGGCCCAGGAGTCTGCCGTCCCCCTCTACCTCAAAAGCAACACTGTTGTCCGCGGTTGGCACGGGGTTTCCCGCCTCATCCAAAACGGAAACGGAGACCACCGCGGTCCCACCGGACCGCAGATAAGGTTCCGGCCAGCCTTCGGGACTAAGAACCAGCTTTGCCGGAGCCCCCGCGGTTTTATGGGATTCCCGGACCGCCTCTTTTCCCCCGCGGTAAGCCGCCGCCTCCAGAGTCCCCGGAGTGTAGGGCAGTTCCCATTCGGTCCAATCGGAACCGCAGGTTTTGCGCCCCATAGAAAGGCCGTTTATAAAAATCTCCGCCTCCTCGCAGTTGGAAAACACCCGCAGCCGCATAAGTTCCCCCTCCCTGCCGGGCCAGGTCCAATGGGGCATGACGTGTACCAGCGGTTCCTCCGTCCAATGGGCCTTGTAGTAATAGTAATAATCCTTGGGAAATCCGCAGGTATCCATGATCCCAAATTGAGAACTGACTGCCGGCCAGGGGAAAGGCGATGGTTCGCCCCGGTAGTCAAAACCGGTCCATACAAATACCCCGCCGCTGTAGGGATTGGCGGCGTAAAAACCCAGGGCATCCTCGGGCCGCGCGGTTCCTCCCGCGCCGGGGGGATCTTTTACATCTTTGCCGGGAGCCATCATGGAAAAACGGGAACCAAAGTTATTGTTCCGGCATCGCTCCCAGTCATCACTGTAAGCGCCCCGGGTGGAAAAATACGAAACGGTTTCGGAATTTAAATAACAGGCGTCAGGATACGCCGCCTTTACCTTCGCAAGGTTTCCCCCCATAAAGGGCGACTCCGGATAATTCAGGCCCAGCACATCAAAGATTTTAAAATATTCAGGATTGATTGCTCCATCCGGCGGGAGCAATTCCGCGGAAACCACCGGACGACTCGTGTCCAGCCGGCGCAGTTCATTGGCCAGATGCCGCAGCATCCTGGCCGCCGGGGAACTGCCGCCGATCATTTCCTCGTTGCAGAGGGACCAGAGGACAACGCTGGGGTGGTTGCGGTCCCGTTTAACCATATCCCGCAGGTCCGCAAGCCGCAGTTCGGTACTTTCAAGCAGGCGGTTTTCATCCATCACGAGCATCCCCAGCCGGTCGCAAATGTCCAGCAGGGCCGGGTCCGCCGGATGGTGGGAACTGCGGTAGGCGTTGCTCCCCATCTCAAGCAGTTTTCGTATCTTGTATTCCTGTATCTCCCCGGGAAGGGCAACGCCTAGACCGGCAAAATCCTGATGGACGCAGGTCCCCTTAAGGGGAACCAGCTTGCCGTTGAGCAGAAACCCTTTGGCGGTGTAGGCCAGGGTACGGATACCAAAGATGCTTTCATAGTTGTCAACGGCAACGCCGTCCTCGCTGATAGAGGACAGGGCCTTGTAAAGCGCCGGACTTTCCGTTGACCAGAGCCGCGGATCTGGTACGGCAATTTTTTGAATAAGGGTTACGCTGTCCAGGGAGTCAAGGGTAAAGGCCGTAGCCGCTTCCCCCGCCTTGTCTCCCCGGTCATCAAGAAAAACCGTATCCAACCGGGCGGCGCGGGGCTTATAATCCCGGTTTACTACCGTAGTTTCCACGATCATCAGGGCGGAACCTTCCTCCAGTTTATCAAGATGAATATAGGTCCCCCAGGTATCTACATGAAGGGCGTTGGTTTTAAGGAGGTACACATCCCGGTAGATTCCCGCCCCCTCGTACCACCAGCCCTCGTCTCCGGTGGTGGTATCCACCCGGACCAACAGCACGTTGTCCCCCTCGTCCCCGTAATTCGCCAGGTCCGAAAGGTCAAAACTAAAACTGGTGTAGCCGCTGTAGTGATCCCCTAAAAAACAGCCGTTAAACCAGACCGAAGCGGCCCGGCAGACGCCGTTGAATTCCACCGAGATTCGCTTCCCCTCGTCTTCCCGGTTAAGGGGAAAGACCTTGCGGTAATAGCCCACCCCGTTTTCTTTGGCCCCGGCCATGAAAACGCTTTTTTCCGGGCTATACTCCAGTTCCGTTTTCCAGTCGTGGGGCAGATCCACAGGCCGCCACCCCGCAAGGGTGGCGTTACGGTCGGTTCCCAGGAGCATCTGCAGCAGGACGCTGTCATCCTCCGAACCGGCGGGCATAAGGCTAAGGAAAAATTTCCCCGCCGGTCCCAGCTTTACCGCCTCCCCCCGTTCCCCCGGAAGGACGCTGGTAAGGCCGCCCAGGCCCCCGGATTTCTTAACGGTTTTGCGGACAGGCCCCGCTTCGCCGTAGTAAAACTGCCAGCCATCGTTAAATAAAATCTTTTCCCGCATGATTATACCTCCGGTGTTTTTTTCGCCATTTCCCGGCGCTGCCGAAGCTCCGCCGTGATCTCCGTTGCAAAACCGCAATTTCGCAACCGTAAGGGGGAAATTGCAGGACCTGGAACTAACCGAAGGTTGGCAGACATCCAGCCAAGTTGTCGAACAGTCCTAATAACCCTGTCTTCTAAGTTCGGCTATAATATCCTCGGCCAATTTTGTTCCCCAGGCCTGCCCTATCCCGAAAGATTCCTGCGTCAGATCAGGAGTAACCGCCAGCATTTTTCTACCAACTGGGCTTTCGTAAAATTGCAGCAGTCCCCTAATCTCATCGTGGGTAAAGTATTTGTCATACAGCGGGATAAACATTTCGACAAAGCTATCCAAATCCAGCTTCGATTCAAATGTCGTCCAAAATGCCTGCGGTGCGCCGGGGGCCAGTGCTTTTAAACTTGGCAGCATCAGGTCAAACATCTGCGCCGCCTGCGATTTAGTATTGGAAACATCGAGCAGCTTGACAATATCTTCCCTCTTTGTCTGCCCATAGGTCGAAACAATTATCCCAAACACAAACAAAAAAACCAAAGTGAATTTTTTCATGTATCACTCCTTCTTTGCGTTGTACCAATAATAAGGCCCGGGGAACAAGGTGTCAAGGGCGGGGTTGGAGGCCAGGACACGGGGCCGCGACTTTCTTTTCCATCCAGTAATCGTTAAGAAAAAATTTTTCGCCCAGCGGTTCATCAACTGTTTTTACAATCTCAAAGCCCCGGTGTAAATACACTTCCACCGCTTTCCGGTTGTTCCGGTTCACATGCAAAAACATTTTTTCCTTTTGGTTGTTCCGGGCAAGGTCCTCGAAATAGCGGAAAATTTTTGAGGACAGCCCCAGGCCGCGGCAGGATTTTTTCAGGTATATCTTGCTGATAAAGAGTCTGTCGTCCTCCAGCGAATACGCGAAATACCCTATATGGCCGCCGTCATGCTCAACCAGAAAATAACGGATCCCCTGTTCTATATCTTTGGCAATAGCGTCTTTTCCCTGATAGTGAACAAGCATATAATCGACCTGTTCTTTGCCGATAAGCGGCGTAAACACCTCCGGCCAAATTTCCTGTATCAACCCAAGCAGGAGTTCAATTTCCCCGGCGTCTTTTACTTCCCTGAATTCCATTGCCCTTCCCCGCGATTCAAATACGGCGCTGTCCGATAGCCGCCGGGTTGTCAAACAAGTCTAATCAAAAACGTCCCTGTTTGGGAATAGATCCGCTTTGGCGCGCCGGTTCAGGACTCCTGCATTTACCTTCGTTAAGCAAACTTAAGCTGCCCGGAGGGCAAATGCCCTCTTGAGCGCAAGGGGAACCAAAACGCTACACGTTTTGGTTTTCGGAGTTTGGGGCTTTGCCCCAAACTCCAAGCCGGGGGTTTGGAGTTTCGCTTTGCGAAACTCCGTAAAATCAAAACCGCAAGGCGGTTTTGATTCGCGCAAGGGATAGAAGCGGTATCCTTTTGACTGGTTTACCAGGCAAAAGATACAAGCGGATAGCCCGGTTTCCGGCGCGAAGCGCCGGAAATGCGCCCAAATTCCTATGCGTTTATCCTGGCTCTATTTCCGGTTCTATTGACAATAGAAAAGCGGGCCAATTATACTTAAACCAATGCGGGTAAATTCGATACTACCGGGCGACTGCGTTGAGGAACTAAAAAAATTACCTGAAAATTCCATCGACTTGATTTTCGCCGATCCGCCGTATAATATGCAGTTAAAAAACGCCCTGTACCGGCCGGATAACACTAAAGTTAACGGGGTGGACGATACATGGGACCGGTTTTCCTCGTTTGCCGAATACGATGAGTTTTGTACCGCCTGGCTCAGGGAATGCAGGCGCGTTTTGAAAGACTCCGGTTCAATATGGGTTATAGGAAGTTATCACAATATTTTCCGCGTTGGAAATATTATGTTAAATCTTGGCTTTTGGATTTTGAATGACGTAACATGGCATAAGACAAATCCCATGCCGAATTTTCTTGGAAAACGGTTTACAAACGCGACCGAAACTCTTTTATGGTGCGCGAAGGGGGAATCGTATAAAAAATACATCTTTAACCATAAAATTATGAAAAGATACAACGGCGGCAAACAAATGACATCGGTTTGGCGGATTGGATTGTGTACCGGCGAAGAACGGTTAAAGGGAGAAAACGGGGGAAAAGCTCATTCCACCCAAAAACCGGAGGAGCTGCTTAAAAGGGTAATTCTTTCGACGACAAAGCGGGGAGATATTGTCCTTGATCCGTTTTTCGGCACCGGCACAACCGGCGCTGTCGCCAAAAAATTAAAACGCGGTTATATCGGCATTGAAAAGGAACCTGAATATATCGCGCTTGCGAAAAACAGAATCGATGGGATCAAGACGTTTTTTCCTGAAGCCGATTGGGAGGAAGAGGAAACGGGGAAACGGAACAGAGTGCCCTTTGAGGTTTTATTGAGGGAGCGGTTAATACAAGCCGGGGAACAGCTTTATGCCCGCAAAACATATAACGCCGCCGCTTTCGTATTATCAAACGGGAAACTGGAATACAAAAACCAAACCGGATCTATTCATAAAATCGGCGCTCTTATTCAACGGACGCCGTCATGCAACGGCTGGAAATTTTGGTATATTATGCGGGGCGATAAATCCGTTTTGATCGATGAACTGCGAAACGAATATTTACAGGGGAAGCGCGGAATATAATGCCCGCCACGGACCTGTGGGATTTTTATCCCCCCTGTTTTGGGCGCGAACACTCCCTTATTGCCGTTTCCGCCTGAACCCCGCCGGGGTTCCGTCCGTTTTATTTATATCCGTTAAAGGCGTATCCGTTAAAAGGCCCAGTCCGGTGGCGCTGCGGACGGCGCCGGCCCTGTTCGACGCTCCAAGTTTGATGTAGAGCTGCCGTATGGCGCTTTTCACCATTTTAACGGGGGTGCGCATGGCGGCGGCGATTTCTTCGCTGGTGCGGCCCTGGGAAAGACTGTTGAGTATTGCCAGTTCATGTTGGGAAAAATCCGCAAGCACGGATGTTTCCCGGTTCGCGTATTGGGCCGCCACGAGGGAACGTTTTTTCGCGTAGGCCGAGGCGTCCCTGCGTATGGTTTGCAGCCATTTCCGGGGAATCCCGAAGATTGCGTCATTTGCGGCGGCATTTGAAGCGGCAAATGACGTAGCGTTTGCCGCGGTGTTTTCCAGATTATCAGGATGATCCTTGAGGATGGCGCTCACCAGGCTGTGCATATATTCGCCAAGCTCGACAAAGGGCATGACCATGCCGTGGGGCAGGCCCGCGTCGCAGGCTTTTTTAAGGGCCGCCAGGGCGCCCTCCCGGTCTCCAAGCTGATGGCGGGTTACCGCTTCCAGGGCGGTCATTTCCAGGAAGCCCAAAAGGTACGTCCCCAAATCGCCTTCGGCCCGCTCCTTTTCCAGAATCCGCAACGCCTCAGCATAGTTTTTTTCTACGGTCAGGCGCCGGGCATTGACCAGGGTGCCGAAGCCCGGGGACAGGACGTTTAACTCC
>JAISDG010000004.1 GCA_031265015.1 Spirochaetaceae bacterium
TGGGCCAGGACGGCCAGGGTGACCAGAACCAGAAAACAGGGAACGGCGCAGATCCGCAGGGCCTGTTTGGGGGAATAGAGAAAGGCGATAATGATACACACCACGGCATAGGCGGCGGCAAGCAGGGCAAACATGATCCTGGTCAGGGAGTCCAGATCCGTCCCTATATCCTTTACCTTGTTGATAAAAAACACCGAATCCGACCCTTCCGCCAGGGAACGGAATATCCCTTCCTCCCCCGCGTGGAGGGGAAGGACGCAGGAATACCAGCGTCCGGCAATCTCGCCTATCCACAGGTTTGAAAGAATGTCTTCCAGCGCCGGGGGAAGATCCCCACCGGGAAGGACGAAGGTATCCGCCGCCCTTTCAAAGTCTTGCCGGAAAAGCTCCGCGCTCTCCGGGGGAAAGCCCAGGGCGGCAAGCTGGGCCTCCGCCAGGGGGAGCAGCTTTTTTGCCGCCCCGTAACTTTGCCGCTGGGTTTCCAGGGCAGGGATAAAGAGGGAGGAGGCCATATAGGAGCGGAGCGTTCCCCGCTCTATTTCAAGCTCCAGCCTCGCGCAAAGCGCCTCTTCCCGCTCCAGGAGTTCCCCGGCGCTGTCCCCGCAGACGATGAAATACCAGCCCGCGGACCCGTGATCCAGCACCTGGGCGGCGGTTTTCTCCGCCTCCATCAGCGCCGGGGACATGGTATAAAGACCGGCGATATTGTTCTCGATCCTGACCGTATCGTTATTGCGGATAATAAGCAGAATCGAGAGGCCCGTCAGCGCCGCCAGGATACACCGTTTCAGGAGCTTCCCCCCCCGCAGCCGGGGAAGGCGGCCGGGGATACGCCTCTGTTCCGGCGGGGGCATCTTTAAGCGCGGGTAAAGGATAAGGGTGGTAAGCCAGGCGCTGAAGAGACCCGCCGAGAGGAAGACGGCGAATTGCTTGAGGATGTCGAAGGGAGCCAGGAACAGGGCGGCGAAACATATTTCCGAGGAAATAAAACTCATGGTGACGCCCCGGAATATATGGGCCCTGACGGCATCCCCCGTGGGAAGGGAGGGGTTTCCCTTCCAGTGGATAAAAAAGTGAATTGAGTAGTCTACCCCGATGCCTATAAGGGTGGTGCCGAACACGAAGGTAAAGATATGTATCTCTTTAAAGACCAGCAGAACGGCTCCGGCGGCGGTGAGGAGGGAAAGGATTATGGCCCCCAGGGAAGCCGCCATGGGCAGGAAGGATCGGAAGATGACGAGGAAAAGGATGATGATAATGATAAGAGCCAGGGAGGAGATAAGGGATATTTCCCGCTGGGCGCCGGAAGAACTTTCGTAACTGTGAAAGGGAACCCCGGAAAAGACAAATTTCAGGCCGGGAATTTGGAAGCCCCCGGCGGCGGCGTAGATCTTTTCCACGGCGCTGTCCGAGTTGGTAACCGATACCCCCGCGCTTGAAAGGGCGCCCCGGATCATGACATACCAGAGCCCTCCGTACCGGGCCGCCAGCACATCCTCCCGAAGGGACATGGCCCCGCCGGAAAGCAGGCTGGAATTCAAAAAGCGCTCTATCTCCCGCCCCCCCAGGAGAAAGGGGTCCTCCTCCAGGGTGTCGAAATTCATAAAGCTAAAGGCCCCGTAAGCCGCCGCCAGGGCGTCTTCCGCCAGTTCCCCCGCTCCGCCGTTTTCCAGCAGTTCCCGGGTTTCCTTGTCCAAGAGGACGTAGCGGTAATCCGAAAAGTACCGGATAAATTCTCCGGTCACCCCTTCGTCCACATAGAGAGAAAGAGCTTCGAAAAACCGCTCGTTGGCCGCGCCGGAAAGCTCTTCATACAAGCGGCCCGCCGCCTCCCGGGCGGTATTGAAATCTTCGTGTCCCGCGAGAATATAAACCCCCCGGGAACTGCGGCCGCTCAGGGCCTTCTCCGCCTCCGCCGCCGCCCGGAGACTGTGGGAAGGGGGCAGCATATCAAAAAGATCCGTGTTAATCCGTGCCGTCACATTTCCCGCCGATCCGGAGATGAGGATGGAAAATCCCAGGGCCGCGGCCATGCCCAGGTGGACAAAAAACCACAGCCCCAGGCGGAGGGCGCCGGAAGAACGGGTCGGATCAGTCCAGGGAAAAAAGGGCTTCTTCATGGGGACTCAAGGCGCCGGGAAAATCGTGATCCGCCAGTTCATACCGGATGGTATCACCGTTCTGTTCCCGCAGGATGATGATTCGGATCACCGAATCACCGCTCATGATGATCCGGGCGGCAAAATTTCTAATCGCCCGGTCGGTGGGGACCAGGCCGAGGATCCAGTTTCCGCCGGACTCAACAAAATAGTTTTCAAAATTTTCCCGCAGTTTCCGGGCGTCCCCGGAAAACACGGCGCTGATGGTATCGGACAACCGGAGAAAGGTTTCGTTGCCCCGGGCCTCCAGCCTGGTCCTCGTTCCCCGGGGGGTGGACTGAATAATGTAGTCCCGGCCTACGGCCATGGTAGAAGGAAAGGGAGCCTGGGTATCCCAGACCATGCCCAGTTTCGCGGCGATGATAAAATTCCCCCGGGAGACGAGGGATCGGCCCTGGCGGCTGAGGGTCCTGGTCTGGGTAAAGATTCCGGCCACCACCGGATGCTCCGCCAGGATGGCGCAGATCGCGTTGTACCGGGCCAGGTTTTCCCGGGAAAGGGGAAAATTAAATACCTCCGTAAGGTCATCCTGGGCGGCGGCGCTTAATACGCCATAAACCAGTAAAAGGAAAAAACACAAAAGGCGCGGCGCTTTCATCTTAAGCTTCCACCTCGTCCGCCGCCAACCGGGAAAGCATGGCTTCCACCTTGTCCACAAAAACCTGAGGACACTCAAAGCGGGAATCATCGGCTGCTATATCGTAGGCCATCTGCGTACTCAGGCCCTTGGTGGTAAGCGCCCCGGT
>JAISDG010000032.1 GCA_031265015.1 Spirochaetaceae bacterium
GGTAGCATAGCCAGGAAAGAAGGACAATGAGGCGGATCGCCGGAGCTTCGAGTTTTTAATTACCACGGACCAACACGGACCAACACGGACAAAAGCAAAGATTTCAAACACCAGGTCCGGGCCTGTCCGTGAGGTCCGTGGTTAAATTCTTACATTTAGAGGACGGTAGAGGACGGTTTTGTCCGTCCTGTCCGTGGCTGAATTCGGAATTACCCCGGAAACGCGGAAACGCGCCCTGCCCTTGACAAAGGGAATGTATTTTTTTCATGATCAACCGGATATGATCGGTCAGGAAGCGGCGGCATTTAAAACGCGTCTGGAAAGTCTTACCACCAGGGAACTGATAGCCCTGGCGGATCAGTCGGGCATTGACATACCCCCGGATCTGGACCGGCTTTTTGTCATCCGGGAACTGCTGGACAACGCCTGGGACGAAGATTCCTCCGAACCCCTGGCGGAACAGCCGGATATGAAGACCGTTTCCCTGCCAAAGCAGTACCATATCACTTTTCTGGAGGTTTTGCCCCGGGATCCCCGGTGGGTGTTTGCGTTCTGGGAGATAAAGGTCCAGGACCGGGAGTACTATGAAAGCATGTCCCGTTTTGAGGGATACGCCCTGCGGATTGTGGAACTGAAAGACGGCAAGGCGGCGGAATCCTTTGTTATTCCCGTAAGGACCTGCGACAGTTCCTGGTATGTGGGGTTTCCCCCCGGCGGCACGTTCCGCCTTGAATTGTTTGTCCGGGGGCCTGATGTTTCCCTGGCGGCTTCCCGGCCTTTTACCCTTCCCCGGTTTTTGAACGAGGACTTTCTGGCCCGGCCGCTGGTACAGCTTTCCGGGGCGGCGGATTTTGCCGTGCTCCGTAATATCGACCGGGCCTCCCGTCTTCGCGCATGAACCGGAACGGTACGTTTTCCATCGTTATCCATGCCCATCATCCTTTTGTTCCCCGGGAGGAAGGGCGGATAAGCCCCGGGGAACAGAATTTTTTTGAATCCCTTTCTGAAACCTATATACCCCTTTTGATGCTCTTCGACAGCCTGGAACGGGACGGGGTTCCCTTCCGGCTTTCCATGGCGCTGTCCCCCTCGCTCTGTTCCATGCTTCACGACAGAAAACGGATGGGAAAGTACCTGGCCTGGCTGGAAAGCCGGATAGCCTTCGGCGGCGAAGAGCTTAAGCGCTGCAAATCCCGGCCCGAGCTTTTCCTGGCGGAATTTTACCGCGGACAGGATCTGGAACGGAGGGATTTTTTTACCGGCCCCTGCGGCATGAACCTGCTGGGGGCTTTTGACGGTTTTCAGAAAAGGGGCCGGCTGGAATTCCTTACCAGTTCCGCTACCCACGCTTTTTTGCCCTTTTACGCTTCCATGGAGGAGGCGCTCCGTGCCCAGATAGAAACGGCCCTGGTTCATCACCGGCACTATCTGGGAAGAAACGCCGCCGGTTTCTGGCTGCCCGAATTGGGCTGGACCGGGTCCCTGGGATCGTACCTCCGGGCCTATCGTTTTACCTATACCATAGCGGACAGCCACGCCCTGGTTTTGGGCAGCCCCCCCGCCCGGGGAGGGTCCTTCCGTCCGGTTAAAACCCCCGCGGGGCTGATAGTCTTTGGCCGGGATATTACCGCCCGGAAGGATATGGCGGACCTTGCCGCTTCCCGGACCGGGGTGTACCGGAACTCTTTCCTGGACGCCGGATACGAGCTCCCGGCCCAGGCCTTAAAATCCCTCATGGGAACCGAAAACGGCCGCTGTTCCACCGGATACCGGTACCGGGCCGGGGAAGGGAACGGCCTCTACGATCCCCGAAAGGCCCGGGAAGCCGCCGCGGAAGACGGGCTCCGCTTTCTGCGGCTGCGCCTTTCCCGGCTGGAACAGGCCCGGGGCTGCCTGGAGGACCCCATCAGCCTCTGGGCCTTTGACGCCGGGGATCTGGGCTGCTCCTGGCATGAGGGAACAGTCTTTTTGGAAACCCTGATCCGGGAAATTGCCCGCGGGAAAGACTGCTGTACCCTGCTGACCCCCGAAGATTATCTGGACGGCGCCGGTTCTTCCTTTGAAGTGACCGAGCCGGATTTTTCTTCCTCCCTTCCCGACGGGTACGGGGGTATTCTGCTGGATGCCTCCAACGACTGGATTTACCGGCATATTTTCCGTTCCGTTCAGCGGATGGTAGAAATGACCGGCCATTTTCCCGGAGACACGGGCCTTAAAGAGCGGGCCCTGAACCAGGCCGCCCGGGAGGTTCTGCTGGCCCAGAGTACGGACTGGGCCAAGCCCGTCAATCCCCAATGGAAGGATAGGATAGACCGTTTCTATGCGGGGGAGGAGCTGGAGGGGGCTTTACGGAATTTTACGACGATTTACGAAGCCCTGGGGAGCAACCATATCAGTACCGAATGGCTTACCGCCCTGGAAAAACGCCATAACCTGTTTCCCTGTATTAATTACCGGGTGTTTGGAAGGAAAGAGTAGCGGGCCAGCGCCCGGCAATTCAAAAATAACCACGGACCAACACGAACAGAAAGAAGAATTTTTAACCGCGAAGTCGCGGAAGTCTAAGAAGGAGTAAAGAAGAATTTTACCACGGAGCTATGATAAAAACATGCGGTTATCCGGTATAGTGTAGGAGTTCGGAAGAACAACTACCGGTTGCTGTTTGTCCTGGGGCAGAAACTGACCCCGTAACCACGAATAACAAC
>JAISDG010000077.1 GCA_031265015.1 Spirochaetaceae bacterium
TGGCCGGGAAGATCCACGATGGTCAGGGAAACCTCCGGGTTGTAGGTACAGCAGGCGATGGCCCATTTCGCGGTATTGCCCCCGATGTCGATAATGGATTTCGGCCCGGAGGCGAAGACCAGGGGCAGGGCTTCGGGAAAGGCGATGTCCGAATAAAAATGATCAAAATCAAACCAGCTTTTTTGTACCCCCTCCGGCAGCGCGGAGAGGGCTTCGTAGATGGTCTTCCATTCGCCGTCGAACACGGAAAGCCCCGCGGGCCGTCCCTCCCGCAGGGAAGCGCCCAGCTCATAGGCCCCCTGGTAACAGACATCATTTACAAAACGAAGGTTTACCCCGGTCATCTCGTCTTCCAGAAAGAACCAGCCTGTTTTGCCCAGGGTAAAACGCTCCTCCTCCCCGGTTTCCCCCGAAGCAAGGGCCCGGCGGAGCAGGCGCAGGCCCAGCCCCATTTCGGCAAGCACCCCGGCGCCGTATTCCGAAATCCCCGCGTTTTGGGCTATCTCCCCCCGGCTCAGTCCCCGCTCCCCGGCGTCACCCACGCCGCGCAGGACGCCGAGGTCCAGCATGGCCCGGACCGCCTGAAAGGCGAGGGGAGAAAAGGCAATTTTTTGGGCCTCATACTTGGCGTCTACGGCGCGGATGGAATCGGCGGTATAATCAATCATATAAACAGGTTTTCATTATGATTATTTAGGGAAATTCGTGTCAAGTATTTTGCCACCCCTTGATTACTGCCGGAAGGGGGAGTAAACTAACAGGAAGGGGTGGTTATGTCCGATCAGAGCCAATTAGTTACCTTTCAGCTTGGCGAAGAGCTGTACGGGATAAACATTATGGACGTTAAGGAAATTGTCCGCGTGCAGGATGTCCGGGCGCTTCCCAATGCCCCCGGCTATGTAGAGGGTATTTTTAACCTTCGCGGTGAGATAATCCCCATCATTAATCTGCATAAGCGGTTCCACATTAAAAAAGCGTTTACTTCTGAAGAGGACGAACTGTTAGCGGGTTTTATTATTATCGACGTTGACGGGATGAAGCTGGGAGTAATCATCGACAGGGTTTCCCGGGTAGTCGCCGTTGAAAAAGAAAATATCCAGCCGCCTCCCCAGATGCTTACGGGAATCGGGGCGGAGTATATCCAGGGCGTGGTGCGTCAGGAAGAGGGGTATCTCATTCTCCTTAATATTCGGGATCTCTTTAACCCCCGGGAGCTGCAAAAGATAGCCGAATTGAGAAGGTAAGCTATTTTTTTTTCCTGTTTTATGGTAGGGTGCTTTCCATGAAGATAGAGGTCTATTCTCCAACCATCAAAAGGAAGGAGATGGATGCGGTTCTGACGGCCATGGTGGAAGACCGGGTCGGTCCCGGCGAACATACCCGGTTTCTTGTTCATACGGCAAAGGAAATTCTCGGTTTTGACTACTGCCTGGCTTTGCGGAGTCCTGTTTTTGCCCTGGAACTGGCCCTGAAGGCCCTTTTTCCCCGCGGTGAAGACGGCGTTGAAACGCCGGAAGCGGTCAAAGGGAAGGGGGTTATCCTTTCCGCCCTGTCCCCGCTTTACTATGAATGGATTATCCGAAACCTGGGCATGGTTCCCCTTTACTGCGATACCTGTGAAGATACCCCCCTCATGGCGCCCGAAAAAATAGAAGCCCTCCTTGCGGCGGATCCCCTCTGTATTGTGTTTCACCATACCCTGGGCTACCTGCCGGACGAGGAATTCCTCGCGGGATTGGGTATCCCGGTCATTGAAGATTGTTCCCAAAGCGCCGGAACCCTCCTGGGGGGGAAAAGAGCGGGATCCTTCGGCGCCTTTACCATCCTGGGCCTGGAGGAACGGGACATGATTACCTCCGGGGGGGGGGCGCTGCTCTATTCGGTAAGCCGCCGTTCCGCGTCGGCCCTCCGTTCCTTTGGGGAGCTGCCCCCCGAATACCTCCTGCCCGACATGAACGCCGCCATGGCGGCGGTTCAGTTCCGGGAGGAGGCAAAGAATCTGGCAAAACGCAGGGATCTGGCCCAGGCCTATGTTCAGGCAAGCCTGCAGACCAGGCATAAGCGCTTTAGGGAGGCCGAAGGGCTGGAATACAATAACTTTGCTTTTCCCCTGATCCTTGAAAGCGGCGTCAAGGATGTAAAAGCCTATGCCAAACGCAAGGAAATTATTGTAGAAGAGGCTTTTGAAGCGACCCTGGCGGGAAGCGGGGTCCTGCCTTCACCCCAGTGTCCCTGCGCCTATTCCCTGTCCTTGCGGACCGTTTTGTTTCCCCTGTATCCGAGACTGGGGGCCGCATCGGCTTCCAGGGTAGCCAAACTTATCATGACAATCCCCTAAAGGAAGAGAGCGTGGCGCGGCGGGCCCTGTTATTTGTAAACCGGAAAAAAACCGAAACCGGAATTTTGGCCGAAAAGATCGGTTCCGCCCTGGCCGGCAGGGGCTTTGAAGCGGAGATAGTTTCTTTTGAAAACAAAACCGAACCCTGCCGTCCCGGCGCCTATGACATCAGTTTCAGCCTGGGGGGGGACGGAACGGTGCTGTACACATCCCGGGTTATCGCGCCCCTGGACATACCGGTGATGCCGGTTAATCTGGGAACCCTGGGGTTTATCGCCGCGGTGCTTCCCGAACAATGGGAAACAATCTTTGATCAGTGGCAGGCGGGCCGGGCGGTAATTTCCCGGCGGCTTATGCTGGAAGTTTCCGTTGAACGGAAAGGGCGGATCGTTTTTGAAAGCGTCTGCCTGAACGACGCTGTTATTTCCGCCGCGGGAATTGCCAAACTGATCCGGCTGGAGGTGGAAGCGGAAACGGCCGGAGGGAACCGCATTGATCTGGGCCGCTTCCGGGCCGACGGCCTTATCGTAGCTACCCCTACGGGTTCCACGGGCTATTCGGTCGCCGCCGGGGGGCCGATCATCGACCCGGAGATGGATGCGGTGATCATCAATCCCATCTGTCCCTTTACTCTTTCCAACAGGCCCATAGTGCTGCCTTCGGATGAGCGGATCTGTACGCTGGTGGAGGCGGAACAAAGGAGCGCCGTTCTCTTAACCGTGGACGGCCAGATAACCGAACCCCTGGATCCGGGGGACCGGGTTATTACCCGGAGGGCGCCCTATACCCTTAAGCTGATCGCCTCGGACCGCTGGGTATTCTACCGGGCTTTAAGGACCAAACTTGCCTGGTCCGGGGGAACTTCCCAGGCTTCCTATGAGGGGGGAAGCGATGCTTGAAGAACTTTCCATACGGAACTATGCCCTTATCGATAATCTTTCCATTGCCTTTGAAAACGGCCTTAATATTCTTACCGGGGAAACCGGCGCGGGCAAATCGATTATTGTCGGTTCCTTAAGCTTTCTTTTGGGCAGCAAAGCGGATGCCGACGTGATTCGTACCGGCAGCGAGGAAGCGGGGGTTTCCGCCCTTATCAGCGTCGCGGAGGACAATGCCGACGTATATAACTGGCTTGCCAGCCGGGATATTACCGCGGAGGACGGAACCATCGTAGTCCGGCGGAACATTAAACGATCCGGCCGTTCTTCCATCTATGTGCAGAACATATCCCTTACCCGGGGGGATTTGGAAGAACTGATGGGGAAACTCTTTGATCTTCACGGCCAGCATGATCATGAATCCCTGCTGCGCAGGGATACCCACCGCCGCTGCCTTGACCGTTTTGGGGGCATTGAAGAAGAGGTGGCGGCTTTTAACGGCCTCTTTACCGCTTTGGCGGAAAAAAAGAAAGCCCTTGACCTTTCCCTGGATTCGGAGCGGAACCGGGAAGACCGGATAGAGCTGTTGTCCCATGCGGTGGACGAAATAACCAGGGCCGTTCCCAGAATGGGGGAAAGCCGGGAACTGGAAGCGGAAGCCCAGCGCCTCGCGTCTTTTGAAAAACTCAGCCGGGAAACGGAAAACGCCGCGGCCCTGTTTTTTGACGGGGAAATGTCGGTCCTCTCCCTGGCCAGAAAGGCCCGCAGTTCCCTGGAGGCCGCCGCGTCCATGGATGAAAGCCTGGCCGGCGCATCCAAACGGATGGAGGATCTCTATTATGAGGCGGAGGATCTGGCGGAGGAACTGCGGAATTACCGGGACGGCCTTTCCTATGATCCGGGGCGGCTGGAAGAGGTGGAGGAGCGGCTGGGCCTGCTTTTCCGCCTGAAAAAAAAGTACGGCGGCCGGGCCGGCGGCGGCCTTGCGGGACAGGACGAAGGAGCCGAGGCCCGGTCCGATGAAGAAGGGATCCTGGCCTACAAAGCCCTGGCGGAGCAGGAAATCGAAGCCCTTTCCCAGTCCGAAGAAAACCGGGAAAAGCTTAAGGCGGAAATAGCTTCGCTGGAAAAAAACATAGCCGCCAAAGCCGCGGAGATCAGCCTGAAGCGGAACGACGCGGCCCTTCGGCTGGGGGAGCAGATCGGCGCGATCCTTAAGCGCCTTGGCATGCCCAAAGCGCGGTTTACAGTTAACGCGGCGTCCAAGGGCAGGGGGCCCGGGGGCAACCTGATCTGCGGCCCCTGGGGGGCGGATGACGTGGAATTTCTTATTTCGGCGAATCCCGGCGAACCCCTGAAAGAGCTGGCCCGGATCGCTTCCGGGGGGGAACTGTCCCGGGTTATGCTGGCGGTCAAGACGGCGCTGGCCCGGTCGGATACCATAGAAACCCTGGTCTTTGACGAAATTGACACCGGCATCGGCGGGGAAGTAGCTCTGGCGGTGGGGGAATACCTGGAAAAGATCGGCGCCATTAAACAGATTTTTTGCATTACCCACCTGGCAAGCATCGCCGTCAGGGCTGATAATCATATCAGGGTGGAAAAAAAGGATGCCGCGGGCCGCACCCAAACCGCCGTCCGTCCCCTTTCCGGCAAAGGCCGGCGGGAAGAGATTGCCCGGATGCTCGCGGGGGATTCGGCGGGAACCGCGGCCCTTGCACATGCGGACGATTTACTGTCAAAATACGGTAAGGGGAAATAGGCGGACCTAAGGAATATGGCAAAATTTTCCATTGAGGAACGGAACCAGTACCACGAAAGGATAAAACCCTACCGGGATAAAATTGTGGAAATCGGCAGCAGGGAAAAGACCCTGCTCCTGGAGATTCAGAAAAATCCCGCCGGGACCGCTTTTAAACGGCTTACCCTGGTTGATGAGATGCTTAATCTTGCTTCCTACCACATTATCATCAGCCTGGTGTCCCAGACCCGCCTTAAAGTAAAAGAAGAAAATGCCCTGAACGACGGCAGAAAGTCCCTTTATAAAAGCGTTATTTATCTGGAAGAGGTGGTTTCCAACTATGTGGATGTTCCCTATGCGGATTACGAGGAAAAGCTGGCGGAAATAGCTTCCATGGACGCGGCAAAACGCTACCACCTGATCCGCAAGATGGGGCTGGCGATCAACCTGCTGGAAGAAGCCTATGGGGACAATACCAAGTGGAAGTGGTCTTTTGTGGAACTGGAAGGCCGGTTTGCCGCGACAGCCAAAAATATCATTGACTTAAGAAACGCCGTGGCCAATACGGATCCCCGGTCTCCCAATTACGAACCTACCGTGTATCATTTACGGATGATCAAAAAGCTGCTCAGCCAGGCGGCGGACCGTTACCGGGAAAAATACGAACTGTCCACCAACCGGGTTGACGACTTTAAACAGGGGATTCATTTTCTCGGCGCCCTGCGGCGCCTTCATGTTCTTATGGGCGACAGGGATGACGCGGAGACCGTCAAGAAAAAACTCGAAATCTGGTCCCAGAAACTGGAAACGGATATAAAGCGAATGGAAACCCAAAAAAAGGCGTAGCCGGAAAAAGTTGGAAGGTTAAAAAGACAGTAATTGAGTTCCGATAAACGCAGATCCGGTAAAAAGATCACCCTGAGGGAATTCCGGACCATTCTGCCCTACCTAAAAAGATACCGCAGGCCCTATACCCTGGGTTTTTTGTGTCTCATCGTGGTGGACGGGGCCCAGGCTATAATCCCCCAGTTTATCCGGAGGGCGGTGGATTTGATTACCCTGGGGGACTTTGAGTGGTTTGCCGTGCTCCGCCTCTGCCTGGCCATGCTGGCCGTTATGGCGGTGATTGCCCTGGGCCGTTTTTTGTGGCGCTGCTGTATCCATGGTTCTTCCCGCCGTATTGAAACGGAGCTGCGGGACACTCTTTTTGCCCACCTCCTTTCCCTGGCCTATGACTTTTACCAGAAAAATAAAATCGGCGACCTGATGGCCCGGTCGATTAACGACATCGGCGCGGTGCGGAACGCCCTGGGCTGGGGGCTCGTGACGCTGGTGGACGGGACAATTATGGCCGCGGCCATCCTGGCGATCATTTTTATCCAGGACCCCCGGACGGCGGCTGTGTGCGTCCTGCCCCTGCCCCTGATTACCATCGTCATGCTCGCCTTCGGGAAAGCCATGGGCCGCCGTTTCCACCGGGTCCAGGAAAGCTATTCCGCCATGAGCAATACGGTTCAGGAAACCTTTGCGGGAATCAGGGTGATACAATCTTTTGTCAAGGAATGGTGGTTTGTCAAAAAATTCGCCGCGGTCAACGGCGATTACCAGGACGCCAATATGGGCCTGGTTAAGATCTACGGCGCCTTTTTCCCCTTTGTCAGCTTCCTGGCGGGACTTACCACGATCATCCTCCTTTTGGCGGGGGGCCGCCGGGTGGTCGCGGGGTACCTGACTCCGGGGGAACTGGTAGCCCTTTTCAGTTACCTCCAGATGCTGATCTGGCCCCTGATGGGGGCGGGATTTATGGTCAACATGATCCAGCGGGGAGCGGCGGGCATGGGCAGAATCAACGAAGTGCTGCAGAGCGAGCCCTCCATCCGTTCCCCTCTCAGTGTCCGGCCCCGGTCCGGCAGCGAAGCCTTGCCCGCGGTGGAGCTGCGGAATCTGGTTTTTCACTATCCCGGGGAAAATAAAAATCCCGGCGGGGGGGAATCCCCGGCCCCGAATGTGCTGAACGGGATTTCCCTGGTCATCCCCCGGGGGACCGTTATGGGGATCCTGGGCAGGACCGGTTCGGGAAAATCCACCCTGATAAAAACCCTGATGCGGATGGTGGATCCTCCCGCGGGCAGCGTCTTTGTGGAAGGAACGGATGTCCGCGACTGGGACCTGGGAGAACTGCGGACGCTCTTTGGGGTAAGTCCCCAGGACAGCTACCTTTTTTCCGATACCATCAAAAACAACATCGCCTACGGCGCCCGGGCCGGAGAGGACCAGGCCGCGGCCCTTTCCGGGGCGGCCCGCATGTCGGCCCTGGACAGGGACCTGGAAGCCTTTGGCCGGGGCTGGGACACCCTTATCGGCGAGCGGGGCCTTACCCTTTCGGGGGGGCAGAAACAGCGGGTCGCCATTGCCCGGGCCATACTGGCGGCCCCGGAAATTCTGGCGCTGGACGACGCGTTTTCCGCGGTGGATACGGAAACGGAAAAACGGATCCTCACCGCCATCCTGGACGACAGGCACGGGAAAAATTCCGGCCCCGCCAAAACGACGATCATCATTTCCCACCGGGTTTCTACCTTAAGCCGTTCCGATACGGTGGCGGTCCTGGAAGAAGGGCGGATCAGCGAACTGGGCAGTCCGAAGGAACTGCTGGCGGCGGGCCGCTTTTTTACCCGGATGGCCGCGCTCCAGCAGCTGGGGGAGCCGGATCATGGCTGATTACTTTGAAACCGAGGAGGTCGTAAAGGAATACGATTCCCGGATTACGGGCCGGATTCTTTCCTATCTTAAGCCCTATAAGTTTCTTACCGCCCTGGCCCTCTTTGCCCTGATCTTTTCCACCCTGGGGGAACTGCTGGTGCCGGTGCTGCAGCAGCGCCTTATTGACCGGGCGGTGATGTCCCGGTTTCTGGCCCTTAAACTTGACGGGAACCCCCCGGAGGCTTTTTCCGGGAAACTGGGGCCGGAAGCGTTTAGGGCCCTCGCGGAATTGACGGAGCTTCGGGGCGTCCTTTCGGCGGGGGACTATCTTTTTATACCCCGGGACGAGAAGCTTGCGATTTCCGAAAAGGCGGAAAGGGAGCTCCGCTCCGGGGGAATCCTGGAAGAAGGCCAGTGGTACGCGTTTCCCCTCCCGCGGGACGCGGAAAATGTCCGGGCGGTGATTGCGGACCATCAGAGCATGTTTGTTGCGGGCCCCGGCGCCGCGGCCCTGAGGGCGGAGGATCTGGCCGCCCTTTCCCCGGAGGAAAAGGAGCTTGTCCGAAGCGGGGATCTGTCCCTGATTACCCGGATGGTGATCATCCTTCTTTCCGTCCTGGTCCTGATTTTTTTGTTTACCTTCGTGGAAACCTGGACCTCGGTGATGATAAGCCAGCGGGTGATGAAGGACATACGGCTGGAACTGTTTCAAAAAACGGCGTCCCAGTCCACGGCTTTTCTTTCCCGGAATCCCGTGGGCCGCATCGTTACCCGGCTGACCGGGGACGTGGAAACGATCAACGAATTCTTTACCAGCGTCCTGATTGCTTTTTTAAAGGATTTTTCCGTCATGGCCGGCTCCCTGGTTACCCTCTTTATCCTGTCTCCCAGGCTTGCCGCGGTGGTGCTCCTGACCCTGCCGCCGGTGCTGCTGGTAACCGGATTCAGCAGGGTTAAGGCCAGGGACGCCTTCAGGCGGCAGCGTACCGCGTCTTCCCGGCTTAACTCCTACCTTTCGGAACGGCTTTCCGGCATTCAGGTGGTCCAGCTGTTTCTGGGGGAACGGCGGAGCAGGCGGGAATTTGAGGACCGGGACCGGGAGTACCTGAAGGCCAATATGGCGGAAATGTACGTATACGCGGTTTTCAGGCCCATTATCGATTTCCTCTCCACCCTGACCACCGCGGCGGTAATCGCCGTGGGGGCAAACTTTGTTTTAAACCTTTCCCTGTCCCTGGGGGTACTTATTGCCTTTATCAACCTGGTGGGGCTTTTTTATTCGCCGGTAATGGACATTGCCGAAAAATACACCCTCCTGCAGTCCGCCATGGCCGGAGGCGAGCGGGTCTTTGCCCTGCTGGATACGAAGGAACGGATCCCCGCCGGGGGGACGCGGCATATCGAAAGCGAAGGCAAAAGCCTGGTCCGGGGCAGGGTTGAATTTAAGGATGTTGTCTTTTTCTACAAAGAGAGGGAACCGGTCCTTAAAAACGTAAGCTTTACCGTGAACCCCGGTGAAATGGCGGCTATTGTGGGGTATACCGGCGCGGGAAAAACCACCGTTACCAGCATCCTTACCCGGCTTTGGGATATACAGCAGGGCGGCATCACCCTGGACGGGATACCCCTTAAAGAGATACCCCTCGAGGAGCTGCGCCGGGCGGTACTGCCGGTCCTCCAGGAGGTATTCCTCTTTTCCGGCACCGTGGCGGACAATATTTCCCTGGGGCTTCCCCTTTCCCGGGAACAAATCGCCGGCGCCGCCCGGGCGGTTCATGCCCATGAATTTATCGAACGCCTTCCCCAGGGCTACGACACGATCCTTTCCGAAGGGGCGGTGAATATTTCTTCCGGCCAGCGGCAGCTCCTAAGTTTCGCCCGGGTGATAGCCCACAATCCCGCCCTGGTGATCCTGGACGAAGCCACCAGTTCCATCGATACCGAGACGGAACGGCTTATCCAGATGGGGATACAGCGGATTCTTTCCGGCAGGACCTCCATCGTCATTGCCCACCGGCTTTCCACCATCCGCCACGCGGACAGGATTCTTGTCCTCTCCGGCGGCCGCCTGGTGGAAGAAGGAAAGCACGACGCCCTGATAGCACAGAACGGCCTTTACGCGGGACTGTACCGGCTCCAGTTTGAAGCGGATCAGGACGGCGCGGCGGATATATAGGCATGGCTGATTTTACCTGTCCCCACTGCCGGGCCCTTTTTCCCGGGACGGATTTTGAGCAAAATCTCCGGGTCT
>JAISDG010000031.1 GCA_031265015.1 Spirochaetaceae bacterium
GGTACCGCAGGGGAATGAGAACTTTGTATTAATGGATTCAACCCATGTTATGAGCGCCTCGGAACATCTGGGGATTAATGCGAAGGGGTATAACGGGACCGGGGATTTTGGGAAGCAGGCCAGGCTCATGTACCTGTTCCAGGCGAAACTTTCCCGGCCAGTCTATTACCGGCTGGTTAACGGGAATATGACCGACATATCCTGTATGTCCTTATGTATCAAGGAGTTAGGCATCCGACAGGTGGTATTTATCGCGGACAAAGGCTTTTACAGTGAAAAAAACCTCAAGGCACTTGCGGGACAAAACCTGTATTATCTGATACCCCTGCGCCGGAACAACCCGCTTATTGATTACTATCCGGTATCCCGGAAGGATTTCAAGAAGTCCGGGCGGTATTTTATCTGGCAGGGACGGATTATCTGGTATTATCAGTATGAACGGGAGGGGAAACGGCTGGTAACGTATCTGGATGAACGGCTGCGGGTAGAAGAGGAGGAGGATTACCTGGGGAGGATAGCAAGTCATCCTGAAGGGTACAGCGAGGCTGGATACCATGAACGGCTGGATCGTTTTGGAACGCTGACGCTTATTTACCGTACTGAAAAAGAACAAAGCGCCCAATATCTGTATGAGGTCTATAAGCAACGAAACGAGATTGAAGTGATGTTTGACAGTTATAAAACATTTTTGAGAGCTGATGTTATGTATATGCAGAACCGGTATGTACTGGAAGGCTGGCTTTTTGTTAATTTCCTTTCGATGATAGGATATTACAAATTATACGACCGGTTACGGAAAGCGAAACTGCTGGCGAAGGAATCACCGAAGGATGTCATCGAACTGGCAAAATCGATATACCAGGTCAGGATACAGGGCGAATGGAACCGGAGCGAGATAGCCCAAAGGATTAAGAAATTGTTCGAAAAGTTAGAAATAGACAGCCTAACCTGAGCGGAGTTAGGGGTTAAACAATGCTGCTATTAGGGGAATTTTGACACTAAAAAAAAGTAAACATCGATGCCTTGCCCGTCATTCCCCGGCCAGGGCTTCCACGGGATCGAGGCGCGCCGCCCGTATTGCCGGGTGGATTCCGAAGAATATCCCCACAGCCGCGGAAAACACAAACGCCGCGGCGCAGTTCAGGGGATCGATTACCAAAATCCAGCCGAAAAAAGACACTGCCGCCGCGCTCAGGGCTATTCCCAGCGCGATCCCCGCCGCGCCGCCCATAAGGGTAAGGGCTGCGGACTCCGTCAGAAACTGCGTCCTGATGGCGGCGGGACTCGCGCCCAGGGCCTTGCGAATGCCTATCTCCCGCTTCCGCTCGGTAACGGTAACAATCATGATGTTCATGATTCCTATGCCGCCCACCAGGAGCGAAATTCCGGCAATGCCCGACAGTAAAAGATTCATGGAGCGGGTTACCTGGTTGTACTGTTCCAGTACGGACTGCATGGAAAATACCGACAGCGCCTGGGCGTTGCCGCCCGACTTTTGCTCTCCCAGGGCCTCTATTTCTTTTTGAATACGGGGAGTCTCGTTCTGGTCCGCGGCCTGGACAAAAACAATTCCGGCATTACGATTGGCGGGGCTTATCTTCCTGTTGTAGACCGCCCTGGGCACATAGGCGTTTTGGTTGGGGCTTTCACAACCCACCGCGTCGGATTCGGCAAGAACCCCGGCAACCTGGAAACCCAGGCGGTAGCCTTCTATCTGGAGGATCACGGTCCTGCCGGACGCTTCCCCGCCGGGGAAGAGGTAACGGGCGACTTCCGAGCCAAGAATGATCTTCTGCGCGCCGACGGCGCTTTCCGAAACGGAAAAAAAACTGCCGTAATCCAGGGCCGCCCCCACGGCGGAAAAAAAATCGGATTCTACGGCAAGCAGGCGCAGATTAAGATCTTCCAGGCCCCCGCCTCTCAGCGCCCCGCTAAAATCATTAACGTAAATTATTTTTTTAATGCCGCTTATGGAAGCGGCCAGCTCTTCCCTGAAATTCTCGTTCAGATCGATAGAGCCGCTGTTCCCCCTGCCCCAGCCCGAACGTACCTGGACCAGATCGAGTCCCGCCTGGCCCAGGGTGCGCCTTACATCGCCTGTGGCGCTTAAGCCGATAGTAGTTACCATTATCACCGACGCTACGCCGATGATGATGCCCAAAAGCGAAAGTATGGTGCGGGTTCTGTTGGTCTTGAAATTCCGGAGCGCGTTGACAAAATCCTCAAGCAAAGCTTTCCCCTCCAAACACAAGCCGGGAATCCCGCTTCTGTTCCATGCCCGCCGCCGTGTCTCCGGTAATCTTCCCGTCCCGGAGCGTTATCCGCCGCCGCGCGCGCTTCCCGATTTCCGGATCGTGGGTAACGATGATGACGGCGGTCCCCCGGGAATTAATTTCCCCAAAGAGGTCGATCACCGATCTCCCGGTCTCGCTGTCCAATGCCCCGGTGGGTTCATCGGCAAGGATCAGGGCGGGGGAGGCGACCAGGGCGCGGGCTATTGCGGTGCGCTGCTTCTGGCCGCCGGAAAGCTCCCGGGGCCGGTGTTTCAGCCTGTCCGAAAGCCCGACGCGTTCCAGCACCGCCGCGGCCAGTTCGCAGCGGCGGCGCGGGGGAAGACCCCGGTAACGAAGGGGAAGCATCACATTTTCCAGCACCGTCATGCCGGGGATAAGGTGGTACTGCTGGAACACAAACCCTACCGTCCTGTTGCGCAGCCGGGCAAGTTCCCCCGCCTTCATCCGGGAAGTCTCAACGCCGTTAATAAAAACCGCGCCGGAGCTGGGGTGATCGAGGCAGCCGATAAGGTTCAT
>JAISDG010000166.1 GCA_031265015.1 Spirochaetaceae bacterium
TTCCAGATATCGGGATCGTGGGTGGAAAAGAGGAACGTGGTGGACTCTTCCTTGTTGACCTTTTTCATCAGTTCCAGGATCCGCTCTCCGTTGGCCGAATCAAGGTTTGCCGTAGGTTCGTCGGCTATGACCAGTTTTGGTTTGGTGACCATGGCCCTGGCAATGGCCGCCCGCTGCTGCTGCCCGCCGGATAGTTCCGGCGGCCGGTGGTTTCTTCTGTCAGCCAGTCCTACTTCTTCCAGGAAGTATTCAACCCGGGTTTTCCGTTCGATTCTGGAAAGGCCCGGGCCCCCGATAAGCAGCGGCAATTCCACATTTTCAAAAACAGTTAACACCGGCAGAAGGTTAAAGGACTGAAAGACAAAACCGATAAATTCCCGCCGTATCCGGGTCAATTCCCTGCGGCTCAAGGCTTCGGTTTTTTTGCCCCCCAGGGTAAGGCTGCCGCCCGAAGGTTTGTCGATTAGGCCGACGATGTTCATCATGGTGGTTTTGCCCGAACCGGAGGGACCCGCCACGGAGATAAAATCCCCTTCGGAAAATTCTATGGAAATGCCCTTGAGGGCTTCTACGGTTACTTCCCCCATGGGATAACTCTTGGTAAGATTTTCCAGAACGACAATAGGTTTTCGGCTAGGCATGGATGATCACCCTTTGATTACGGATGCTGTATAATCTTGACATCTTGAAGCGGCCCCTTTTTATAGTATAGATACGGCGGCCGTTTTTTCTAATAAAAATGTCCCAGGCCTATAAAAATTTCCCGGTATATTCCCGAAGGGGGCTTTTGGTTTTTTAACCACTCCCGCATATTCCAGCCCGCGCTGATACGGATATAAAAACTCCGCCAGGTAAGAGGAAAGGTAATCACTTCCAGGCCCACGGAAGTGATAATATCCCGCGGGTGGAAGGAATAACCCTCGGCGCTTTCGACCATAACAAGGTCGATAAAGGGCGACCAGTGCTGTTCAAAGTCAAAGTACCGGAGTTTTTTTTTGCCCGACCATTCGGAAGGCGTAAAACGGATAAGCCGGAAGGGAAAGTCCAGATTCAGGAAAAGCCGCCGGCCGGCGTCCAGCGCGTCGTCCTCCAGGCCCCGGATAACATCCCCCGCCAGATCAAAGGAATCGTCAAACCAATGGGTATAACCGAACCTGCCGGAAATACCGAAGCGCCGGGAAAGATTTACGTGCCCCTCGGCAAGGAGCCCGATGCTGTTGTCCCGGTCATGGTGGAAAAAGTTCCAGTCATTGTTGTTGAAAACCGAGGCTTTAAAGCCCTGGCGGAAATTCCCGAGCCAGTCCACGGTCCCGGCTTCCAGCCGGTGGTTAAAACCCCCGTTCGGTCCCCGGCGGTAATCTCCTACATCCCCGCCGGGCTGGTAATTAACATTGACATAAACCCCGGGAATATAGCTGACCCTTCCCAGGGGCCCGGCTTCCAGGGGAGTGGGGATCTTCCAGTCGGTATACAGCTTGCTGTAGGCGTACCAGTCATGGTATTCGCCGTCGTTAATATCGTCGTCGGTATCGTTTTCCTCATGGAACACCAGGCCCTGCTCAAACCCGAAGGTAAAGAGGGTGGAGGACACGGGCAGTTCCATGGAAAGCCCGGTAGTGTTTTTATAGTACCACGGGGCTCCGAAAAAGTACCTGTATTCGTTGTCAAAGTTAATGTTCCAGACAAAACCGAAAGCCTCGAAAGGCAGGTCCGTATCGATGAGAAAACCCACCGACTGGAGGTTTTTCTTGTCGTCCCGCTCCCAGATAAGATCAAATTTAAGGGGGCTTAGGGTTCCCAGAAAATTGTATTCCCTGGCTTTGAGGCTCAGGGAAAAACCGGTATTGGAATCGTATTTGGGTTCCGGCAGGATAATGAAATTGAGGGAATCCGCCGCGTATACTTCGACATGGACCGGAACCGTTCCGTCCGGTTCGGCCTCTCCCAGCGTATACCGGATAAAACCGGCGCCGGCGTCCAGGGCCCGCAGGTTGTGCAGATCCTGGGTTTTTCTGGCGATATACGCATCCAGCGCTTCCGTACTGGTAAAAGACTCTTCCCCGAACCCAAGCTCCCGGACCAGGGCCCATTCCTTTGTTTTCCCCGTGATCCGGCAGGTGACGGTCCGGATAACGTAAACCGTATCCCGGGCCATTTCGGAAGCATCCTGGGAAAAAAGAAACACCCCGGGCAGGAACAGGAGAATACTCAGGATGAAAGGCTTATTTTTGATATAAGATCTTCCAGGTATGCTTCTACCTGTGCATTCCAGCCCGCGACCCGGGCGCCTGTAACGCCGGGAACCACAAACCGGAGCGTTCCGTTTTTTTTCTTTTTGTCGCTGAAGAGGGCGGACCGGAACAAGCGGGGATCCGGGGGCAGAGGAAAAGGAACGCCCGTCTCGTATCCCCGGGCATGCAGGACCTCGAGAACCGCTTCCCCCCGTTCAGGGGGGGTAAGGCCCAGTTCCGTTCCCAGTTCGCAGGAACGGGCCATGCCCCAAGCCACCGCTTCTCCGTGGGTGATTGTGCCCAGCCCCAGGCTTGTTTCCAGGGCATGGCCGAAGGTATGGCCCAGGTTAAGAAGGATCCGCTCCGTACCGGTTTCCCGGGGGTCCCTTTCCACAATGCGGCCCTTGACCCGGACGGCCTCTTCGATAAAGGGGACAAAACCGCCGGGGTCTTTGATCCCCCGGGGGAGCTTTGTAAGCCGGTCAAAAAAACCGGAATCCCCATCCAGGACGGCGGTTTTAATCAGTTCCGCCATACCCGATTTCCATTCCTTTTCGGGCAGGGTCTTAAGGGAATCGGCGGCTATAACAATTCCCCGGGCGGGATAAAAAGTACCGGCCAGATTTTTTATTCCCCCCAGGTCGAAGCCGGTCTTTCCCCCGACGGAAGCGTCCACCATGGAAAGCAGGGTGGTAGGAAGGAGGACCAGAGCCGCCCCCCGCATGTAGACGGAAGCGGCAAACGCGGCAAGATCGCAGACGACTCCGCCGCCGGCGCCGATAAAAAGGCCGTCCCGCCCCAGGCCTTGTTTTCCGGCGGCCCGGAGTATCGTTTCAACGGCGGCCCAGCTTTTGCCGCTTTCCCCCGGGGGAAGCGCCACGGCGGGAACCGTTCCGTCTATACGGCGGACCAGGGGAAGGGTATGTTCGTCACAAACCGCCAAACAGTTCCCCGCGAAGGCGCCTCCCGCGAGGGTATACAGTTCTTCGAGTCGGGGCAGTTTTTTTTGGATAATGACGGAACTGGAACAGCTTCCGAACTGAAAACAGAGGGATTTGGGCAAATAAAAACCTTCCGGGCTTCCAATCAAAGGTTTTGTTCAACCCGGCCCGGAGCAGAATAAAAAATGAACGACCAAAACACGCCCCAGGCGGCCGTAACACACTCTGCGGCATAGGGAAAGGTCTGTGGATCAACACACTATCACGGAGGGCAAGACTTTTCAAGTAGCCGGTCACGGTATTTAACGGCCCAATCCCTGAAAATCGCGGATTAATCGGCCAGACCCAGAATACCCGCCCTGATCCCGTTAACGATTTGGGAGCGAAGCAGGGGGCCCGGTTTTCCCAGTCCGGCAAGGTAGGTTTCCCATAATTCACCGTAGTGGAGGATATCCTTCCGGTCCAGGGGCAGGGACTTGCCTTCCAGGAAGGTTTCGCTGTTTTTATCCCGAAGGAGGGTTTCTCCGGTATAAACAGTCTGGAGATTAGTGAGGATGTCTTTCTGGTTTTTGATCAGGATAAGCAATACGCCCCCTTCGTCTCCGGAATCCGGAGAATCAAATTTACGGTAGACCGTATAGTCCCACTGATCCAGGGGGATCCGTATCCGGGTAAGGAGTTCCCGGGGGCCCAGGGTGTCCGACAGGGAAGAAAACCGGATCGCCGAAATCCAGCGGCCGCCCCCGGGTCCCCGCAGCTCGTACCGGGCATCCAGGGCGGTCATGGGCGCCGCGGCGTCCCCTGCGGTACACAGGTTGCCGCCTATGGTAGCCAGGTTCCGGACCTGGGGGCCGGCAATGCCTTTCAGGGTAGCCGAAAGGGCGTCGGGCACAATCTTTCCCAGGGCGATAATCCCGCTTAAACGGACCATAGCCCCGATTTCCAGATACCGTTCGGTTCTGGTGATCCGGCCAAGGTCGTCTATTTTTTCCAGGGAAAGGATATTGGCGGGAAGCCGGGGCAGTTCCCGCCCCTGGGACCGGATCAGAAAAGTACCCCCCGCAAAGGGAACGGCATCGGGATAGCGGGTCCAGGTATTGAAGAGTTCGGAAAAATTCGGGGGACGCAGGACCTGGTTATAAAGAACGGCCATAGATCCTCCGCTGGCGCATTTCTCCCGCTGCCAGGACGCCCTGGTACAGGTTTTCCCCGTTGGTACAGCGGCACTGGATGCCCCGGAAGGCGGCGGCAAATTCGTCCCTGCCGGGCTGGAGGTTGTATCCCAGGAGCAGTTCCGCGGCAAGGATCTTGCCCGCGTCGCAGTAACCGCAGCTTTCTACTCCCGCGGCCGCAAATCCCGCGGCAATATCCTGGTATTCAATGGTCTGGGAAAAACCCTCCAGGGTGATGACCTCGCTGCCCTGCAGCCGGAAGGCGGGGATAAGGCATGAAGGGGATACGGCTCCGTTAAAAATCACCGAACAGGCCCCGCAGCTTCCGTTAAGGCAGCCGCTTTTTGAAGCGGTCAGGCTGAAGCGTTCCCGCAAAATACCGATAAGCCGCTGGTTGGCTTCGGCGTTAATTTCCATGTCTTCGCCGTTCAGAATAAAGCGTATGGTCATTCCCGTTCTCCCGGGGCAAAGAGGTTTTGTACCGCCGTCCATATATCGCCGGAGCTGACCGGATAAGCCTGAAAAGGATAATCCAGGGCCTGGGAAAGGGCCTGGACGTAGGCGGCGGGAACGGTATAAAAGGGAAGTTCCCCGACTCCCCTGGATTTGCCCTCGGACCAGAGAAAATCTATACCGGCCTCCGGGGCTTTTTCCATCCGGGGAAGGGGGTAGGGCAGGGCGGCGATTCTGCCCCCGGTATAGCCGGTTGTTTCCTTCGCGGCCCAGGACAGGGCCTGGATCGCGCTGTTGGCAAGGCTTTTCCTGGCCCGGTCTTCGGCCAGGATCGTTCCCCCTTCCAGGGCCATCCAGATCCCCCGGATCCGGGGAATGTATTCCACGGGATCGATTTCCGCTTCCACCACCGCGCTGCCCCAGCTGAGCGGGGAAAAGACGTTTTCATCGCAGGGATACTGCTCCCAGACCCGGGCCCTGCCGGGGTGGTAATACCGGCGGACGGTGATGGGCAGGGGATTCCGGAAACGCTGTTTCCGGATGGCAATACAGGCCTTTTCAACCAGGCCGGTGATGACGGCGATACTCCGGGAAAGGCACGCCGGCCCCGCTTCGGGAAGGGGTTTTCCCGAAACTCCGGTTCGGGAAATCCGCAGTTCCTCCACCCCCAGAATTTTTGCCGCCAGGGTTTTCCAGGGGTGCAGCTGGTTATCCCCCCAGGGAAAATCGGTACTGATTACCAGGGCGCCGTCCTTTTCCAGGGTCAGCTCTATCCCCTCTTCCGTCCTGCCTGCCCCCGGGTGATAGAGAAAGGAACTTCCCTGATAGGCCAGGGTTATGCCGATACCCCGGAAGGGCTCGTTAAGGTTAAAGTTCCGGACGGGATTATCCCGGTCCGGGGGATTTTTCCGGCGGTTCTTCCTGAGCAGTTCGTTGGCCGCCCACTTGCGGCGGTAATCGCTTAAAGCCGCCGCGGTATCCAGCAGTTCTTCCACGGGGGGATTTTCCCTGACGGCGATACCGGCGGGAAGGCTTTTTCCCCGGCGGAGGAAAAAATTTTTCCGCCATTCCGAAGGATCTTCCCCCAGGGTATCGGCTATCCGGGAAGCGTGCCGTTCGGCGGCAAAAAAGCCCTGGGCCAGGCCGAAACCCGGCGCGGGTCCCGCGGGGGGAATAGACGCGGAATACGCTCCGGCCCGGAGGCTGAGACTTTCGTGATTGTAGGCCCCCAGGGCTCCCAGGGCTATACGGTCGAGGATTTCACCGGTAAAAATCCCGAAGGCTCCGAAATGGGCCCTGACCGTAAGTTCGGTTCCCAGAATTTGTCCGCCCTTTCCCAGGGCGGTCCGGATCCGGATTTCCGCCCGGAGACTTTTGGGGGAATAGCGGAAATCTTCATCCCGTTTAAGGATCAGTTTGACCGGCTTTTTCCGGCAGTACGAGCCCAAAGCGGCCTGGCATGCCAGCAGGGAGGGGGTTATCAATTTTCCTTCCAGGTGAATTTCAAGCCTCGCCGGTTCTACCGTGACGAAAGCGGGTTTTATGTCCAGCGTTCCGGAAACCGAATCCCGGACATGGCCGGGCCACTGGGTGGCGGTATGGATCGCCATGGATGAACCGGGACCGGGAACCGCGACGGCTCCGGCGGGATCCGAAGGCCAGGGATCCTCAATTCCCGTGGTATAGGATCCCTCAACCACTTTCCAGGCTTTTTCAAAGGCCTCCCCGGCGTTTCCGGCGCGGTAGTTCCGTTCCAGAAAGGGTTCCCCGGTTTCCGCCGGTTCGGGAACGCTTTCCGCCAGTACCTCGCATTGTTCCGCCAGCTCCCGGAGCTTCACCGGATCGGGCCCCAGGATTAGGGCAACGGGCTGTCCGTAATAGGCCAGTTCCTCTTTGGGAAAGACGGGGACCCCGGCTCCCGGCCCGGCCAGATAATTTTTACCGGGTATGTCCGCGGCGGCGACCAGGGATACGTTATACGGAAGCCGGGGAGCCTTGATTTCCTTAAGAAAACCGGAAACCACCGGGGACCGGAGCAGGATCCCCGACAGGCAGTTTTTGATGATAATGTCGTCAACAAACAGGGGCTTTTCCACGGAACCTCTTTAAGCCTATGGCTTCAGCACGGAACGGACGGCGTCAATAACCCGGTCCACCTGGCCGGCGGTCATGCCGGGCCAGATGGGCAGGGACACGGTTTCCCTGAAACGCCGCAGGGTTTCGGGATACGCGTCCTGCCGCAGACCGTATCTGTCTCTATAATACGGCATGAGGTGGAGGGGAATAAAGTGGACCGAAGTCCCTATGCCCAGCCGCTTCAATTCTTCGATAAACCCGTCCCGGCGGGCGGGATTACGAAGCCTGAGGGTATAGAGGTGCCTGGCGCCTCCCGGAGGAGGGACGATAAGGGCTTCCATCCCGCCGAAGGCCCGGTCATAGCGCTCCGCGATGGATTCCCGCATACGAAGCAGTTCTACCGCCCGGCGCAGCTGAACCCTGCCCACCGCGGCCAGCAGATCCGGCAGGTTGTACTTGTATCCCGGAGCGATCACCTCGTAGTACCAGGAAGCTTTTGTATCCGTATACCGGTTCCAGATCGTCCGGTCTATGCCATGGCTGCGCATGATCGACACCCGTTCCGCCAGCTCTTTGTTCCGGCTTACCACCATCCCCCCCTCCCCGGTGGTGATGGTTTTGGTGGCGTAAAACGAAAAAACCCCCGCGTCGCCGCAGGTTCCCGCCCAAGGGCCCTTATCCGCCATACCGGGCGCGGCCTTTCCCGATCTCGCGGGAAAGGCGTGAGCCGCGTCTTCCACCACGGCCAGGCCGTAACGGCGGGCTATACCGCAGATTGCTTCCATATCGCAGGGGAGGCCGCCGATGTGAACGGGAATGACCGCTTTCGGCCGCGGGGTTTTGCCGGAACCCCGTATTCCGGTAACCGCGGCTTCCAGCGCGGCGCCGCTTATGTTGTAGGAATCCGGGGCAATATCCACAAAGACCGCTTCGGCCCCCAGATAGCGGACCACCTCCGCGGTGGAGGTAAAAGTGTAGGAGGGGAGGAAGACCCCGTCCCCGGGCCCCACCCCCAGGGCTTCCAGGGCCAGGTGGAGGCCCGAAGTGGCGGAATTGACCGCCAGACAGCGGAGGGGCGGTTCCCGGGATTCCGGCCCGGTGCTTAAAAAGGCGGCAAATTCCGCCTCAAAGGCCAGGGATTCCCGTCCGGTGGTAAGCCATCCTGAACGAAGCACCCGGAGGACCGCTTCTTCTTCCTCCCTGCCGGTAAAGGGCCGGGCAAAGGGGATGGGATCGGGCATCAGAAAACCGGAACGGGCTGTACCGCCGGGGAAAGGGACGGGGCGGACCGGCGGACCGGCTTTTTGTTTCCCCCGGCGGAAGCCAGACATTCCGGACGGAGGCTTGGTATGGCGTCCTCCAGAATCGTTTTTAACAGGGCGCCGTTCCGGTAATCGGAAGGGCGTTCCGGATCGTACCTGATGACGGGGTACAGTTTTTGGATAAGCTCCTCCGGATCGAAGGACAGCTTTTCTTTCCGCCGTACCCGCTGGATACGGTTAAATTCGGTGGGGACGGGCTCTTCGTCATCGGCCCAGAGTCTTTCGTCCAGCCGTTCCCCGGGCCGGGTGCCGATATATTCAATTTTAATATCCCTGCCCGGCTCAAAACCGTAAAACCGGATCATCTGCTCCGCCAGATCCCGGATCGGCACCGGCTCCCCCATATCCAGGAGGTAGAGACTGCCGTTGGCGCCGACCCCTCCGGCCTTTAAGACCAGGGAACAGGCTTCGGGGATGGTCATAAACCAGCGCTTCATATCCGGGTGGGTTACCGTCAGGGGGCCGCCCCGGGCAATCTGTTTCTGGAAAAGGAGCATAATAGAACCCCGGGAACCCAGCACGTTGCCGAAGCGGACTACCATAAAACGGCTTTCCCCCTCCGCCGCGGCCAGGACCAGCTTTTCGCAGAGGTATTTGGACGCCCCGTAGATCGAGACGGGGTTTACCGCCTTGTCGGTGGTGATGTGAACAAAACGCTTGACCCCGCAGGCCCTGGCGGCGTCCAGCAGATTTTTGGTACCGAACAGGTTATTTTCCACCGCCGCCACGGGATTTTCTTCCATCATGGGAACGTGTTTGTATGCCGCGGTGTGGAAGATCACGTCCGCCTTAAGCTTTTCCAGAATATACCGCATATAATCCCGGTCTTTCAGGTCCCCGATAACAGGAACCACGGTAGCCTTTTCTCCCACCCCCTCTTCCTGAAGGATCCGGAGTTCCCGGTCGATAAGGTAGATGGAATTTTCCCCATGGCCGAAGAGGTAGAGCCGGGAAGCGCCGCCGGACAGGAGCTGGCGGCAGAGTTCGCTCCCGATGGAGCCTCCCGCGCCGGTCACCAGGACCCGTTTGCCCCGAAGGTACGCCAGGCTTTCCTTCAGGTTTACCGCCACCGGCGTACGGCCCAGAAGATCCTGGGGATCGATGGACCGGGTCTGGATAAGGTGGGCGTCCCCTTCGATAATCTGGGAAATTCCCGGCAGGATACGGATCCGCTGGAAACCGGCGTTTTTAAGAATCCCGTAGAGTTCCGAGAGGTATTCTCTGGAAGCGCCGGGGATGGCGATAATAGCCTCGTCCGCGGGATTCATCCGGAGCAGCCGGGCCACGTCCCGGATGGGGCCCAGGACGGGAATGCCGGCGATTTTCTTTCCGATTTTTTCCGGATCGTCATCAAGAAAGGCTACCACCGCGCCCAGGATAGCTTTTGTCCTGATTTCCCCGGCCAGAGTCCGGCCCGCGAAACCGGCTCCGATAATGTAGAGCTGGGACCGTTCGTTTTTTTTCATGAATTTACTTTTAGGTACATTCCCCCCTCCCTTCCGGTAAACCTACAGCTTCAGCCCGGGCCGGGCCGCGGCTGTTATCAGTTCAAACCCCAAATCAATCGTGAAAGAATCTTCATAGAGATCCAGCTTTATTTTTGCCCTTCCCTTTCTCTTATCGACCTTTACGATATTCCCCTCAAGACCCGCCATGGGGCCGTCGACCACCACAATCCGGGCATTTTCGTCAAAATACACCTTTGAAATCCCGGCTACCGCCAGGGGACCCGTTTTTTTGATAAAATGGAGCACCGTTTCCAGATCCCGGCCTTCCAGGGGCTTGATATTCTGATTGGATTTAAGAAACCGGAAAAAGCCGTCGGTCCTGCGAAACTGCCAGTGATACAGGAAAAGGGGCGCTTCTTCCCCGGCTTCAAGAAAAATATATCCCGGGAAAACCGCGGGAGTGGTTTGAACCATGGCGCCGCGCCGGCGGACGGAGAGTGTTCGCTTGGGAAAGTAAATCCGGATCGGGCAGGAAGGATACAGGGCCCGGAACAGGCGGATGTACTTTTCTTCCCCCCTGGTCTTGACCTGGACAGCGTAATACTTCACCCCATAACTATTGATTATTAACCCGTAATTATCAACCGCTTATGTTCCGATAGGATAAGTGGAGGAGTGCATGAAAAAACGATGCTTAGTGGTGTTCCTTGCCTTTGCCGGCCTGGCGGCCCTTCCGGCGGCGACGGTGTCTGTCATTGTGGTGGAAACGGGGCTTCCCCCGGGAACCGGGCAGGCCGAATCTTCCTCCGTCTGGGAAAGCGGCGTCATGGACGCCCTCTTTGACGCGGGCCATATCGTTTCCAATGCTCCGATTATGCGGCTTAAAACCCTGCCGGGGACGGAAATTTCCGCGGACCTTCGCCGGGAATTTGACGAGGCCCGGCTGGGGGGGGCCGATTATCTGGTCCTGGTAGTTCTTGCCTATCCGGAAAACGCCCCGGAACATCCCCGGGAGGTTTTTATGCGGCTCTACAGCGTTTCCAGCGGGAAAATAGTCCAGGAAATATCCGTCACCTCGGCGGCCTGGGAAAGTTCCGGCCAGGAATTCCAGGATGCCAAGAGAAACGCGGGGAGGTTTGTTCCCCGGATAGCGCTTAAGGGCTAGAAATAATGAAGAAAATACTGTTTGTCCTGACCTTACTGGCCGTTTTCCTTCTTCCCGGAGCGTCTATTTGGGAAGGGGCGGCCGCGGTTTCCACCGATTTTCCCGAAAAGGGCCTCTATGTGGCTACCAATTCTTTTCCCCGGAATACCATTGTGGATCTGACCAACCTGGAAACGGGAAAGACCGTGCGGGTTATCGTGTCCGCGGGACTGGACGCGCCGGGCCTCCTGGCCCTGGTTTCCCGGGAAGTTGCCGAGGAAGTGGGGCTCCAGAACCGTACCATCGGCAGGATCCGCATGACCCAGCCTTCGGACCCCATTGCCTTTTCGCGGTTTACCGAGGACTACCTGAACTCCGGAGACCCGGACCACGATCCCTCCGCGGCGGTAAACGGAGCCTACCCGGACATACTTTCCGATCCGGCCCTTTCCGCCCTTCCCGGTGAAGGGCCCGCGGGGGCATCCGAGGCGGCGGCCCCGGCGGTTCCGGCCACTCCGGCAGCTCCGGCAGTCTCGACCGTTCCGGCAGCTCCGGCGGCTCCGGCCGTTCCCGTAGTTCCGCCGGTAACGCCAACGGCGCCGCCGCCTCCCGGGGACAGTTCCGTACCGGAAGATACTGCCGGCGGAGCGAATCCGGGAGGACCTTCCAGGGAATCGGAGCGTGATCCCGAAGAGGCCTGGCTTACCGGTCCGGTAAGCCCCGCCGGAACGGAACCGGAACTGCCGGCGGACATACCCGAAACCAGCGACGCCGTGGCCCTGGCCGCCGCGGCCGCCCCCGAACCGGTGATAGAGGAAGTTCCCGAGGAAGCTGTCGCGCCTTCCGTTCCCCAGGTTCCGCCGCCCCTGATAAGCGGCCCGGTGATCGTGCCTGTTCCTGTACCGATACCCGTACCGGCCCAGCCCGCGCCGGCCCTTCAGCCCGAGCCGGCCGTTCAGCCCGAGCCCCCTTCCGGGACCTCCGGCGGTTCCGGTCCGGCTCCCGGATACAACTATACCCTGATTCCCGCGGAAGACCGGCCCCCGGAAGGGAGCGGCCCGGGGAACGTACCCCAGATTTTCAGCGTCCCCGCGGTGGCCGATCTGGAACAGGGCAAATACTATCTTCAGATAGGGGCCTACAGCAAAACGGAGATAGTGGAACAGGAACTGGCTAAGGTGGACGGCTCCTATCCCCTGGCGGTCCAGTGCGCGGGCGGGGCAGGCCGGACGGTCTACCGGATCCTGATAGGGCCGGTCAACCAGGGAGAATCCGGGGCGCTGCTCCGGAATTTCCGGGGCCGGGGTTACAGGGACGCGTTTATCCGCCGGGGGAATTAGCGCCGGGCCTGAATGCCGGATTTAAGCAAACCGGGCCCGGCTGAAATTACCGCCGGGTTGGTACGCCGGGAAATGGAAATTGCCGCCACGCCGCAGCTGCCGCCTGACAGTACCAAGCGCCCCTGCGTTAACTCCGCCAAAACCGAAGGGGAAGGCCGGTAAACGGCAATCCGATTGTAATGAAGAAATTTAACCACGGACCTCACGGACGGACACGGACGGAAGCGAAGAAAATAACCACGGACCTCACGGACGGACACGGACGGAAGAAAGGGTGGAGGGGAAACACTCGTTACACCGGCCACTCCACCTCTCACCCTTCTTTTACCCTCCGCCCAAAAACGGCGCCAGGCGCCTCTGCGTTACCTATGGCCGCCAGAATGGGCCGGTTTACCTCAAAGAATGTGCCGCCCTGTTCGGAGGGGTGGCGCAGGAGTACGGGGTTTATACGGCCGGGGGCGTAGCGGGAGAAAAGCTCCCTGACCGCGAGGCCGAGAAAAAAGAGGCGCGGGGCTTTGGCCCCCGCAAGAGCCAGTTCGCTGTCCAGGTCTTTGAAGGCTTTGGCGGCGAGGGCCGGTTTCCCGGCCAGGCGTTTTTTGATTTCGGC
>JAISDG010000172.1 GCA_031265015.1 Spirochaetaceae bacterium
TATAAAAACAAAAACAACCAAAAGCACGACACTCAATATTTCCATGGATACCTCGAACTATTCACTTTATTCCAGTGTAGCAGGGAGAAAAAACTTATTCAAGCCGCCGCGTTGCCTCACGAAAAATGTTACCGCAAAGAGGCCGATGCCTCACATTGAAAATGTTACCCAAATTACAATAAGGACGCTGAACGGAGGGCGGCCGACGGGTTAAGCATGAAAGAAAAACAGGCGGGGACCCGCCATTCGGACACTTGTGCGGAAAATGTCTATTTGGTAGACTAAGACAGCTTTACCCTGGAGGAGGTTGATTTTGAGAGAGCAGCGAGTAAAGGGTTGGTGGCTTATACGGCTGGCTTTAACCATTGTCGGTAAAAAGGGTCTCGCCGAACTAAAAAAGACCTCGTTGGATGCAAAAAAATCCCAGGAGCGGGTACTCCGGTCCTTTCTGGAAGGGGCGAAAGATACGGTATACGGAAAGGAACATAATTTTTCCGCCATTCTGGAGGCAAAAACCCCGGAGGACCTTTTTGCCGCCTACCACAAAAATGTTCCGGTTAACGACTATGAAAGCCTGCGGCCCTATGTGGAACGGCATAAAAACGGCGAACCGGATGTTCTGTTTCCCGGCAAGCCCAAGATGTACGCCACCACCAGCGGTACCACCAAAGAGCCCAAATGGATTCCCATTACCGAACAGTACTATCAGGATGTGTACAAAAAATCAAACCAGATATGGTTTTATACTATGATCCAGAACAAGCCCAAAGTTTTCTACGGCAAGACCCTTTCCATTGTGGGTAAAGCCATTGAAGGGGCCGCCCCCGACGGAACGGTCTATGGCTCCATTTCGGGGATTTCCCAGCGGGACATTCCCCATTTTATGGACGACCTTCACCCCGCTCCGGCGGATGTGTTCCATATTGCCGATTATAAGGCCCGGTATTATGCCATTATGCGCATGGGCATCGAGAAGGATGTAACCCTGATTATCACCGCCAATCCCAGTACCCTGGTGGAAATGCAGGTCAACGCCAATGAATTTTACGATGAATATGTCAATGATATTGAAAACGGAACCCTCAGCCGCCGTTTTCCCATCCCCGATGAAATCCGCGCCGTCCTGGAAGCGCGGCTTAAGCCGAACCCAAAGCGGGCGGAGGAACTGCGGCAGTTAAAGGTCCGGTTTGGCACGGTGCTTCCCAAGCATTACTGGCCTCATATGCAGGTAGTAAATGTCTGGATGTGCGGGAACACCTCTATATATCTGGACAAGATCCGCAATTCCTTTCCCAAAGACGCGGTGTTCCACGAATTCAGCTATTTTTCCACCGAATGTAAAGCCGGGATTGTCCTGAAGAGCAATACCCTGGACACGGTTCCCTTCGGGCACAAGACCTATTTTGAGTTTGCCCATGAATCGGATTTTGACGATCTTGGCCCCCGGACCAAACTGTACCAGCTGTGGGAACTGAAAAAAGGCGAACGCTACTGCCCCGTTGTTACCACCTCCGCGGGGCTGTACCGCTACAACATGACGGATGTGGTGGAGGTAACCGGGTTTTACAACGAGTATCCGCTTATCAAGTTTATCCAGAAAACGAACGGCACCATAAGCCTTACCGGCGAAAAGCTCCACGAGCGGCAGTTTATCGAGGCCGTCAGAAGCGCCGCCAACGAAATGACCCTGCCGCCCCTTAATTTCTTTGTGGGCTTTGCCAATCCCGAAGGATCCAACTACCGGTTCTACTATGAATTCGTGGATCAGACGGTTCTGGCCGACCGGGCGGAGGAGCTTACCAAATGCATTGACAAGCGGCTGCAGGAGTACAATCCCGAGTACGAATCAAAGCGGACTTCCAACCGGCTTAAAGCCCCCGAAACGGCCCTTCTGGTCAAGGATTCCTTTGAACAGTTCAAGGCCGCCTGCATCAGCAAGGGATACCGGGACGGCCAGTTCAAGCTTAACCTGCTGATGCAGGATCCCCAGCGGCAGGCCATGTTTAACGAACTGACTAAGTAAGGTGAAGCCCCAAAACCTTCAATCCCGCGCCCCGGAATGTATCAAAAACGCCGGGGCGTTTATTTTTGACTTTGACGGTACTCTCTACGATCCAAAACACTTTGTCCGGCGGCTGCTCTTCGGAGGCCCTCCCGGGGGCCGGTTTTCCGTACCGGAGATCCGGCTTATCGGCGCGGAACGGAAAACCCGGAAAGAATTTTCAGGGTGCGATTACGGCGGCGCCGAGCCGTATTACGAACGCTTTTTTGCCGCGCTGGAACGCCAGGTCCGGGGTTTTCCCCTGATGACGCCGGCGCTTCACGAAGCCGGCGGATTGCGGCAATGGTATTTTAACCGGTACATGCCCCGGATGACGGCGGTACTGGGGCACTATTATTCCCCCCGGCCCGGTGCGGCGGAATTCTTTCAATTCCTCGCGGACGGGAACATTCCCCGCGCGGTATATTCCGATTATCCCCAGGTACGGGAACGGTTGGAAGCCATCGGCCTGGATCCCGGCCTCTGCGGGCTGCTTTTTGGTCCCGAAAGCTTTGGCGCCCAGAAACCCGCGGCCGCTCCCTTTTTGTCCATCGCCGCGTCCCTGGGCCGCGAGCCCGGGCGGACCCTGGTTGTCGGCGACAAAGACAGCGCCGACGGGGCGGGGGCCCGGGCGGCGGGCATGATGTATCTGCGGATCACTCCGGGAAGCTTCGGGGAGCTTTCCGGTTTTTTTAATACAGCGCCGTCAGGGCCATGGTCAGCGGCGGCAGGTATGTCACGATAAGGACCACTATCAGCTGGATTGCCAGAAACGGCAGGGCGTAACGGGTGGTTTCCGTAAAGGACGTGCCAAAGCGGTAACTGGCCAGAAAAAGGTTAAGCCCCACCGGGGGGGTCAGGTAACCCGCCTCCATGTTGACCAGGAAGATAATTCCCAGGTGGACAGGATCAATGCCGTAGACCGCTCCCAGGGGCGCAATCAGGGGCAGGATGATCATGATGGCTGAAAAAATATCCACCAGGCATCCGGTGACCAGCAGGGCCAGGTTCAGGAACAAAAGAAAAAGCCATTTGGAACTGACCGCGGCCTGCATCCATTGGGCAAAAAATTCAGGGACCCTGCTGTCCACGATGTAGTAGGACAGGGCCTGGGCCAGGGCCAGGATCGAAAGGATACCGCCGACAATGGGAATGGACTTTACCAGGATCGTTCCCAGGGATTTAAACGTTATCTCCCGGTACACCAGGGCTTCCACGACAAGCACGTACAGTACCGCCACGGCGCTTACTTCTACCAGCGACAGGATGCCGGAAAAATAACCGGCGATCAGAAACAGGGGCAGGAGTATCTCCGGCAGGGACTTTTTTAATCCGGCGGCCGCTTTTTTTGCATTAAAGGGAACCCGCGGAATTTTATGCCTTACCGATACAGCCACGCCAAAAACAATGGTCGCGGCAACCAGAAGTATGCCGGGCAAAAAAGCTCCCAGGAAAAGATGGACCGTATTAGTCCGGGTGGCGGCCCCTACCAGCAGTATAGGAAGGCTTGGCGGAAAGAGAAGGCCGATGCTTCCCGACGCGGTTAAAAGGCCTATGACAAAATGGTCAGGATAGCCGGAAAGGACCGTAAAGAGTATGCCCCCCAGGGCAAGGATCGTAACTCCCGACGCGCCGGTAAAAGAGGTAAAGAAGGCGCAGAGTACCACCGTCACGATAATCATACCCCCGGGGATCCACCCGAAAAAATTGGTAAAAGTTTCTACCAGCCGTTCCCCGGCCCTGCTCTGGGACAGAATAAATCCCGTCAGGGTAAAGAGGGGAATGGCGATAAGGCTGTTCTGGGTCAGGGCGCTGTAGATTTGGCTGGCGGTAATATCGATTTCGCCCCAGGAACTCTGAAGCAGTATCATGGCAAAGCCGCCGATGATAACAAAGATTGGCGTACCGCTTAAAGCGGCGATGCCGAGGATGATCATCACGGGCAGTTTAGCATAAACCGCCGCGGCGCTGAAAAAGTCCGACACCGCCCAGGCCGCGCCGGGCATGTTGATACCCCAGATAAATTTGCAGATCACCGGCAGGGAGCAGACGGTACCCAGCGCTATTGCCAGTACCGGAAAGACCGGCGTACCGCTTCGGCGGTATGCCGATCCCGCAAACCGGACGGCCATGACCGCGTAGCCCGCGGGCATGATCAGGGCAAAAACCCGGTCGGGAATAAAGCCGACCATCTGTACGGGATAGAGCCCTATCCTGATAAAGGACAGGGAACACCATACAAAAATCGTAACCATAAAAGCGGAAAGGAGCGCGGTAAAGGCCGAAAGGCCCGCTTTTATTTTTTCGCTTCGAATATAATTGGACAAACCGATGGAAAGATGGGACCCTTCCCGGGTGGTGATCATTCCCGCCGCCAGGCCCAGGACCAGGAGGAAATGGGCGGTCAGTTCCGGCGCGGCGGGAAAACGGGAATGAAGGAAAAAACGCAGCGCCGCGTCCAGTACGGGGATGACGGTAAGCAGGGCCAGGGCGATCCCGCAGATTCCCGTTTCCAGGCTGTGGAAACGGGAGGCTCCGGCCAGCGTGGCGCCTCCGCCCGCGGGGACTTCGCCCGGGAGCAGGGGCTCACTCATGATAGGGCCTTAACAGGCCGGATATGCGGTTGTATATATCCCGGTCAAACACCTTTCCCATCAGCGAAGGAATGACCCGGTTTGCATCGGCATACCAGACCTTTTCCTGTTCGGGACTTACCCGGTTGATCACCAGGCCGTAGTTAACCATGGTCTGGATCACCTCCGCTTCAAAGTCCTGGACCGATCGGTCAAGTTCCGCTTCCACCCGCCGGGTAATCCGCATCAGTTCCGGCTTGTACTTGTCGGGAATGGCCCTCCATGCCCGCTGGTTCATGATGATCGCCCCCATAAAGGGCGCCACCGGAATGGAGGCCATGTTTTTTGCCAGCCCGAAGATCTGCAGGCCCCCGGCGTTAACCGGGCTCTGGTATACCGCGTCGATTTGGCCCCCCGAAAGGCTTACCAGGATCTGGTTCATCGCGATGGGGGTCATCTGGTAGCCCATAGCCCGGAACGCGTCAAGCAGTTCCGTTTCCGCATCGCTGGTGCCCAGGCGCTGTCTTTTCAGGTCCGCGGGAACAAAGACCGGACTTTTGGAAAAGAACCGGACCCAGCCTACTTTTGACCAGGCCAGGGTATAGTAGCCCCTGCTGTTAATCTTCCGCTCCAGGTCGGGCTTCAGGTTTTTTAAAACCAGATCAAGTTCGGTATTGTTCCGGATCAGGAAGGGACAGCTCAAGGTCATGATTTCCGGGCTAATCAGCTTCATCCCCAGGGTACTCAGCATGGCCGCCTGTATCTGGTTCATGTTAAGCTGCCGGAGCAAATCGGCTTCGCTGGTTTTATTGTTGTGGTAGATAACCATGTTTACTTCGCCGTTGGTCGCGGCATTCCATTCCCGGGCCATGCGGTTCAGCAGGCTGCCCCAGGGACTGTTTTCCGGCACCAGGGATACCAGCTTAATGGTGACAGCCCGCTGGGCCGGGAGGGGAGCGGGCAGGATCATACACAAGAGGACACAGCAGGCAAGGACAATACATTTTTCCGGGACAAACCGGATCAAGGATTTTTTCATATACACTCCAGATGGAAAATCACTGCCGAAAACCCTTCGGCAGCGTTTCCGGCTAATCACCCTCACAGGGATAAGGATTGTTGGTTATCCCCGCCAGTTCTACGATTTTCCGGTGGGTCCGGGAACGCAGCAGTTCCACCGCGTCCCGGCGGGGCACGGACAGGTCGGGCATTATGGGCTCCCCGATGCGCAGGGTGATCAAAGGATAGTTCCTTTTAAAGATTTTATACAGACCCCGGCTTTCCCGGTAGGAAAAGGCCATGGGGATAACCGGGATATTGTATTTATAGGCCATGGTAAACATCCCTTTTTTAAAAGGCCGGATAGGCTGGAAGTAATCCCATTTACTTCCCTCGGGAAACACGTGGAACCATTTTTTCCGGGCATGCAGATCGTCAAAGGCCCGGTTAAAGTACTTGATCGCATGGACCGAATCGGGTACCGGAATGCCTCCCGCCAGCCGGATAAGGGTCCGGTCCGGGCCGGAAAGATTTTTCTTCCACGCGGGGAACCACAGGCGGCGGTATTTTACTGCCTGGAGAACCATCAGAAAATCCCAGCGCAGCATGTGGTTGGAGACGGTCAGGGCGCCGTTTTTAAAGAGGCGGCGGTACTTCCGCAGAATGTGCCGTCCCTCAATCCGCAGGCCGAACCGCAGGGGGCTGAGGATAAAGACCAGGACAAAAATCCCCAGGTACAAAAGGGCGCTTTTTATGCTGAACCCCGGGGATTTATCCAGAAAGGGATAGTCTTCGTCCAGGACAAGATCGGGCAGTTCCTCCGCGGTGAACATGTGGGCATCGGGCTGTTCGGGGTAGCTCAGTCCCACCTGGGGCACATAGGGGGTTTTTGTGTTCATTCCTACTACCCAGTATAGCAGTAAATCCCCGGGAGATAAAGAAGCTCCCGAAGACAACATCCCCCCTTTTCCGGTATATTGTAACCGTTACTTTATACCGAAGGAGTTTGCGATGAAAATGAACCTCTTGTTCCGAACCTGGGCAGGTCCGGTATTGTTCCTTGCCGTCTTGTTTCTTTCCTCCTGCGCTCCCAAAAGCCTGTATGTCGGCGCCGGAGGAAATGACGCAGATACCGGAAAATCCGAACGGGCGGCCTTTAAGACCCTGACCAAAGCCCTGGAAGCCGCTTCAAAACTAAAGAAAGACTGTACCATCGTGGTTGCCGGCGTTTTGAGCGTGGAAACCGAGGGCGGCGCCGGCGACAGCGTTTTCCTGGCGGACGGAACCGGAGAGGCGGTCATTACCATCAGCGGCAAAGCCGGCGCGGAGGGCGATCGGCGGGCTGTACTGAGCGGCGCCGGCGCGTCTCTGCCGGTGCTGCTGATACGGAACAACGCCCAAATCCGGCTTGAAAACATAGAAGTGTCCGGCGCTTCGGACGGGAACGACGGCATTGTCGTCACGGAAGGCTCGACCCTGACCCTGGGGCCGGGAGTAAAGGTGTCGGATCATTCCGGCGCGGGAATTGTGGCGTCTAACAACGCGGCCATGGTCATGGAAGGAGGGGAAATCTCGGGCAATCAAAACAGGGGAGTGGAGATTGCCACCACCGACAGTACCTTTGTCCTTAAGGGCGGAAAAATCAGCAACAACAAAGCCCCCGGCCAATGGGGCGCCGGCGTTCACAGTTACGGCGCTTTTACCATGGAAGGAGGGGAGATAAGCGAAAATCTGGCCGATAAAACCGGCCGGGGCGGCGGGGTCTGCGTCGATGAAGAATCCACCTTTACCCTTCGGGGAGGGAAAATCGTCAACAACCGGTCCGAGGGCTTTTCGTCCCGTAATGGCGGGGTGGGGAACGCCGGGGGAGGAGGCGTGGTAGTAAGCGGGTGTGCCAATGGTACTACCTTTATCATGGAAGGAGGGGAGATCAGCGGAAATTCCGCGGAGCGTTTTGGCGGCGGCATTTTGTTTATCACTAACGAAGCGGAGCTCGGAACCTTTACCATGAGCGGCGGTACGATTAGCGGCAACACCGCCCGGGGCGGCGGGGGCGTCTGCAACTACGGCGGCAGATTTACCGTAACCCTTTCGGGGGGTGAAATTTCCGGCAATACCCCGGACGATATAACCGACGGATGGAACTGGTAATAGACCGCGGGATTACGGCGCCCTTTTCCCTGACTTCCCCCGGGAGTCGTATAAATCCGCGCTATCCGGAAGACAGGGCCGCGGCGGAGGTGTATACTGAACCGGATTTGTCAAACGGCGCCGTTGGCCTTGATAACCTCCGCCATTTTAAGATCCACGATTTTTATATGGGTGATAAGCCAGTTCCCCACT
>JAISDG010000184.1 GCA_031265015.1 Spirochaetaceae bacterium
CTCCCTGAAGAAGCACAACGTGTGCTTCTAAGGGAAGATGGACTTCCCGAGGAAGCACACGAGGCGTCATATTTTGCGGCTCCTGCCAGGATGGTAAGCTTATCCGCCAAATCCATAGAATAACTATACGAGTGTATAGTTATTCTGTCAAGAGCAATTTCCCGCCAGGTACGATGTTCCCCGCTGTTGTACTATTGTGATAAAGTTTTTGATCGACCGGTCGCCGGTTTTTTCGATATCCGCGGGAAAATAGCAGCCGGGAAGCTCCCCGTTCCGGCGGTGGTAGTTCAGACAGCGGCAGCAGATTCCCGCTCTTGCGCAGTTAAACGAACAGTTACAGGCCTTCTTGTTTTGAGCGGATGTACATTCAGCCATGACGTTCCCCCTTTCTTCCATAAGATAATCTACTTGTATAAAGACGTATTAAAATGAATAGTAGTACTATGTCAAGCTCCCTGTTCAGGCCCTGGCCCGCCCTGGCCGCCCAGGGAAAACTGCTCCCTTCCAGCCGTTTTCCCGGCCTTTTTTACTATGATTCGGGCCCTGTCCGCAGTGACAGGCCGGCGCTGGTTCTTGTTCATGGCCTGGGAGACGAAGCCGATACCTGGCGTCATCTTATCCCCATTCTGAATTCCGCCGGATGGCGGACTGTGGCCCCGGATCTGCCGGGCTTCGGCAGATCCCCCGGGGGCCGCCGCCGGACCGGCCTGGGGGCCCATACCGCCGCAGTGCTGGAGCTGGCGGAAATTGCCTGTTCTTCGGGAAACAGCCGGAATGCCGTGTTTATCGGGAGCTCCATGGGCGCGTACATTGCCGAAGCGGCGGCGCTGAAAAGACCGGACCCTTCGGGGGCCCTTATCCTTATTGATGGATGTATCCCTGCCGGCGCCGCGGTTCCCCCCGGCCTGCTTGCCATGGCCCTGCCTTTTTCCGGGAAAAAGTGGTACCGCGCCTTCAGAACCGATCCGGAAAAGGCCTGGCAGTCTCTTTTTCCTTTTTACGCGGACCTGGAAAAGCTTTCCCCGGATGATAAGAAATTCCTTAGCAAACGAGTCCTGGAGCGGGTTCAAAGCCTTAAACAGGAACGGGCTTATTTTTCTTCCCTTAGAAGCATGATTCTTCATCAGATGTTCCGCTTATCGTGGTATACAAGGAAGATCAAAACCTGGCCGGGATCAATCCGGCTTATCTGGGGCGAATCGGACCTTGTTGTTCCCCGGTCCCGGGCTGATTTTTTTCTTTCCCTCCGCCCCGGACAAAGCCGGGATGACCTTGCCGTTATTCCCGGCGCGGGCCATCTGCCCCATCAGGAAAAACCTGCGGAAACCGCGGAAGCCGTACTCGCTTTTTTGCGGCGCTGATGGTATGATTCATCCATGATCATCGCGTGCGGCGAAGCGCTTATCGACATGGTTCCCGGAAAGATCCCCGGCGAAAAGGGATGCCGGGACATCTATGAGCCCTGTCCCGGGGGCAGCCCCTACAATACCGCCATCGCCGCGGGACGTATCCTGGGAACGGAACAGGGCGTTCCCCGGACAGCGTTTTTAAGCCGCCTTTCCAGGGATTTTTTTGGGGATCTGCTGGCGGACAACCTGGAACGGAATCATGTTTCCACCGCCCTCTCGGTCCGCTCCGGTGACAACACCGCGCTGGCCTTTGTCAAGCTTGAAGCGGGAAAAGAGCCGGCCTATATTTTTTATATCCGGGGAACCGCGGACCGCGGCCTGGCCCCCTCCGACATACCGCCGTCGCTCCCTCCGGGCACGGACTGCATCCTCTTCGGTTCCATTTCCCTGACCATGGAACCTTCCGCTGCCACCATAGAAAATTTTATCCTCCGGGAAAGCAGCCGCGAAGACGGGCCGGTGATTTCCCACGATCCCAATGTACGGCCCGTTATGATAGAAAACCGGGAGGCCTATGTCCGCCGCTTTGAATCCTGGGTCCGGTCTTCGGGGATCGTTAAAATTTCCTCCGCGGACTTTGAGTTTATCTATCCCGGAGCGGGCCTGGAAAAATCCATGGAAAAGATCCTTTCCCTGGGACCCCGGCTTTTGGCAGTAACCCTGGGAAAGGACGGGGCCCTGGCCCTGCTCCGGACTTCCGGGGGCGGCCTTATCCGGGTAAACGCCCCGGCGGTGGATCTTCCGGTGGCGGATACCATCGGCGCGGGGGACACCTTTCACGGCGCGCTTTTGGCGTGGCTGGAAATGAATGGCCGCATGTCCCGGAACGCTCTGGCGGGTATCACCGAAGGGGAACTGCGGGAAGCCCTCTGCTTTGCCAACAAGGCGGCGTCCATCGTCTGTTCCCGAAAGGGAGCTAATCCGCCTACCCTGAAAGAGATCGAAGAACTCCGCCCATGACAGATTCATTGGGACGGAAGGCGCGGCCGGTACAACGGATACGGCTGGTGCGGTATGGCGGGTAACAGTTTCGGTACGGTTTTCCGGGTAAGCACCTTCGGCGAATCCCACGGCCCGGCGGTGGGCTGCGTCATCGACGGCTGTCCCGCCGGGCTTTCCCTTTCCGTTGAAGATCTAGAACGGGATTTGGCCCGGCGGCGTCCCGGCGGAGAAGGGCCCGCCGCCACCGGACGGAACGAAGCGGACCGGCCCGAAATTCTTTCCGGCGTATTTGAGGGAAAAACCCTGGGGACCCCCATCGCGATCCTGATACGGAATACCGGCCAGCGGCCGGCGGATTACGGTGATCTGAGGGAGCTCTACCGGCCGGGGCATGCCGACTGGACCTGGGAAGCAAAGTACGGTTTCCGGGATTACCGGGGGGGCGGCCGCAGTTCGGGCCGGGAAACCGCGGGCCGGGTCGCGGCGGGGGCGGTGGCAAAGCGCTTTCTTGCGGAAAGCGGCATTGCCGTCCGGGCCTGGAGCGCCGCCGTCGCGGGAATAGAAGCCCCCGCTTACGGCGAAACGGGCTTTGATGCGGACGAAGCGGAACGGAATCCCCTTCGGATCCCCGGCAAAGATGCGGCGGAAAAAGCGGCGGCGGCGCTGGAAGCCCTGAAGGCGCGGGGAGACAGCGCCGGCGGCATTGCGGAGTGCCTGGTTACGGGGATGCCCGCGGGCCTGGGAGAACCGGTATTCGACAAACTCGCCGCTCTTTTGGGCCGCGGGATTCTTTCCATCGGCGCCTGCCAGGGCATCCAGTTCGGCGCGGGTTTTGCGGCGGCGGAAACAAACGGCGCGGCCCACAATGACAGTCCCCTGCTTCCGCCGTCCGCGGAAAGCGCCCCCGGGGCGGACCCCGGAAGAGCGCCCTTTGCCACCAACAATGCCGGGGGTATACTGGGAGGCATTTCCAACGGCATGGATATCAGATTCCGCGCCGTCTTTAAGCCGACGGCTTCCGTGGCCCTGCCGCAGAAAACCGTCGACAGGAACGGCGCGAAACGGGATATAACCGTCCGGGGCCGCCACGATGTATGCGTTGTCCCCAGAGCCGTGCCGGTGGTAGAGGCCATGACCGCCCTGGTTATCGCGGACCTGCTGCTGCTGGCCCGCTGTTCCCGCTTATAGTTCCCTACGGCCCTATCCGCTGTAATTCAATGCGCTCATTTTCATCGCTGATAACGAGGGTATCTCCCGAAAGGGTATAGAAAATCTCCTCACCGAGTATGGCAATCCGGCCGTTTTTAAGGGAAAACATAACCGCCTCTTCCAGTTCCATGAGGATCACAAAATTTTTCCTGAAGAGCATGGTAAAACTTTCGCCCTCTACTTCAACGTTCCACGTTCCTTCCAGTTCGGTTTTGGTCCCGGTTTGTCCCGCAGCCCGGGTAAAAACAAGTTCCTCGTTTACATCATCAGTAAGACGGAGGGTGTTACCGGAAATGGAATAGACGTATGCCGATTCTTCCATGCCGTCTTCCAGCAGATAGAGCCGGGCACTGTCGTGGGAAAAAACAGCGATGTCCCAGTTATCCCCGTCGTCGCTGAACAAGGCAAGGTTGCCGATAAACACCAGTTCATCACCGGAACTTTCCTCTTCCCATGCTCCTTCAAAGGGAGTAATCCCCAGGCCTGTCTGTACGGACGGATCGGCAAAAGCAAAAACACCCGCCAGCAGCATACCCATGACAAACAGTTTTTTCATGGAACCAGTATAAACCCATTCCTTGCAGCTGTCAAGGAAACGCATTGCGCCATTGCGCCATTGCGCCATTGCGCCATAATTATTAGGCAACGCGCGGGATTGACATAAACCCAAAATAATAAGACCATTCTTCCATAAAACCCTTTTAACAACACGGAGTAAATCATGGCCATCGAGAACCTTAAACCCTTTATTAACGGAAAATTTACAGACAGTACCAGCGGCAAGTATATGGATATTTATGATCCTTCCACCGGGGAAGTAATCGCCCGGACCCCCTGCTGTACCAGGGCGGAGGTGGAAAGCGCCATCGCCGCGGCGAAGGCGGCTTTCCCCGGCTGGCGCGATACGCCCTGCTCCAGGCGCGTGGAGGCGCTCTACAAATTCCGGGATTTGCTGGTCCTTCATATGGACGAGCTTACCCACATGCTGGCCCGGGAAAACGGAAAGAACTGGGAAGAGGCAAAGGGCGACCTTTTAAAAGTGAAAGAACCGGTGGAAGTGGCTATCGGCGCGCCCTCCCTGATGATGGGCGAATCCCTGATGAACGTTACGTCCGGGTACGATTCCACCCTCTACCGGGAGCCCCTGGGGGTTTTTGCCGGAATCGCCCCCTTTAACTTTCCCGCGATGATCCCCGTGGGCTGGATGATGCCCATGTGTATCGCCGCCGGCAATACCCTGGTCCTGAAAGCCGCTTCCATGACCCCCATGACCAGCCTTCGGCTGGCCGCCCTGCTTACGGAAGCGGGGCTTCCCGACGGGGTCGTCAATATTGTTACCTGTTCCCGGAACGAGGCGGAACTGTTTCTGACCCACCCCGACGTAAAGGGCGTTACCTTTGTGGGTTCCACTTCCATCGGCCGCCATGTCTACGCCACCGCGGCCGCCAACGGCAAGCGGGTCCAGTGCCTCTGCGAAGCGAAGAACCACGCCCTGGTGCTGGCGGACGCGCCCATTACCCGGGCCGCCGCGGGAATCATCAACTCCGCCTTCGGCTGCGCCGGGGAACGGTGCATGGCCCTGCCCGCCATCGCCGTAGAAGAATCCATCGCCGATAAACTGGTGGAAGAGCTTATCAGCCAGGCCAAAACCAAAAAGATAGGACCCGCTTATGACAAGGCCACCGATTTGGGACCGGTGGTTACCGCGGATCACAAAAAGTGGGTGCTGGACTGGATCGAAAAGGGCATCCTGGAAGGGGCAAAGCTGGTACTGGACGGCAGGAACCTTACCGTTCCGGGATATGAAAAGGGCTTCTATGTGGGTCCCACGATTTTCGATCATGTGGCGCCGGACATGAGCGTGGGCCAAAAGGAAATTTTCGGCCCCGTCCTCTGCGTCAAGCGGGTAAAAAACTTTGAGGACGGCATTACCCGGATGAACGCCAACGAGTTTGCCAACGGCTCGGTGATCTTCACCCAGAACGGCTACTTTGCCCGGGAATTCGCCCGGCGGACCCACGGCGGTATGGTGGGGGTTAATGTGGGCATCCCCGTTCCCGCGGGAATGTTCCCCTTCGCGGGGCACAAACATTCGTTCTTCGGCGACCTGCACTGCCTGGGAAAAGACGGCCTGCGGTTTTACACGGAAAGCAAAGTGGTTACCGCCCACTGGTTTACCGAAGACGAAAAGAAGGCTACCAGGGTTTCTACCTGGGACGGGGCTTTATAGGCAGACGCTCCGCATGAAAACAGTCTACGTGGGCATTACCGGGGACATTATTCACCCCGGGATTGTTAACATCCTTCGAGAGGCTTCCCGCTATGGGGAAGTCCTGGTAGGCCTGTTAACCGACACCGCCATCGTGCGCTACAAGCGGCTGCCGTACCTTAACTACGGCCAGCGCCTGCAGGTGGTGGAAAGCCTGCGCTATGTCAGCCGGGTGGTACCCCAGGAAGAGTGGAGCTATGCCCCCAACCTCCGCAGATATAAGCCCGATTTTATTATCCACGGCGACGACTGGAAAACAGGGATCCTTGCCAAAGAACGGGAAAACATCTACCGGGTTATGGAAGAGCTGGGCGGCTCGGTTATTGAAATCCCCTATACCCCGGGGATCAATTCCACCGCTTTCAGCGATACCCTCTCTTCCATCGGAACTACGCCGGATATACGGCTTAAGACTCTGCGCCGGCTTATCGGCGCCAAACCGGTAGTGCGGATCATGGAAGCCCATTCGGGCCTCTCCGGGCTGATCATCGAACACCTGGAAATCCGGAAGGAAGACGGTATTCACCGCTTTGACGGGATGTGGTCGTCCAGCCTGACCGATTCCGCCAGCAAGGGAAAACCCGACATCGAAGCGGTGGATATAACCACCCGGCTCCAGGACTTAACCCAGATCCTGGAATGTACCACCAAGCCGATCATATATGACGGCGATACCGGCGGCATACCGGAACATTTTGTGTTTACCGTACGGACCCTGGAACGGAACGGAATTTCCGCGGTCATTATTGAAGACAAAACGGGACTCAAAAAGAATTCCCTCTTCGGTACTGATGTGGAGCAGCAGCTTGCTCCGGTGGCGGAATTCTGCGAAAAGATCCGGGCGGGGAAAAAAGCCCAGATCACCAGGGAATTTATGATCATCGCCAGGCTTGAAAGTTTGATTGCCGGAAAAAGCGTAGACGATGCTATGGAACGGGCCCTGGCTTTTGTGGAAGCGGGATCCGATGGGATCATGATCCACAGTAAAGAAAAATCCGGCAAAGACATAGAAGAATTCTGTCGCCTGTTCCGCGGGGTGTATACGGAAATCCCCATTGTCCTGGTACCCACGACGTACAATCAGTTTACCGAGCGGGAACTTTCCCAATGGGGGGCAAACGTGATCATCTACGCGAACCACATGCTCCGGTCTTCCTATCCGGCCATGGCTGCGACGGCCCGGACTATTTTGGAACACGAGCGGTCCCTGGAAGCGGATAAACTATGCATGCCCATTAAAGAAATCCTGGAGCTGATTCCGGAAACAAAGTAGCGGTTCGCCGTGGGGTATAGGGGAAAACGATGCTTGATACGGTCCGTTTTGGAGAACTGCTGCGCCGCCGGGGCTTTGACTTTTACAGCGGCGTTCCCTGTTCATTTTTAAAAGATCTTATCAACTATTCCATTAACGAGGGTGAGTATGTCATGGCCGCCAACGAAGGGGACGCCGCGGCGATCTGCGCCGGCGCGTACCTGGGCGGCCGGAAACCCGTACTGCTGATGCAGAACTCCGGCCTGGGCAACGCGGTTTCTCCCTTAACCTCGCTCCACGCGATTTTCCGCATCCCCGTGCTGGGTTTTGTTTCGCTCCGGGGGGAACCGGGTTTGGCCGACGAACCCCAGCACGAACTGATGGGCCCCATTACCGCCCCCATGCTGGAAACCATGGGGATCGCTTATTGCCTGCTGGCGGACAGCGATGCCGCCGCGGAGGCCCAGCTCGCCGGGGCTGAAAGTTCCTTTGCCGAAGGAAAGCCTTTTTTCTTTATCGTTAAAAAGGGAATTTTTTCCCCCGTCCCGCTTGGGGAAGAGAAAAAAAATCCCCCGGGCCGCTGTGCCCCTCCGCAGCCGCGGGATCTTGCCGGACGGAACGATATGCTCAAGGCTCTTAAAGCCGCGGCCGGGCCGGACGCGGTGCTGCTGGCCACCACGGGTTTTACCGGCCGGGAACTGTACGAACTGGGGGACGGCCCCGGCAGCCTCTACATGGCCGGTTCCCTGGGCTGTATTTCTTCCCTGGCCCTGGGCCTGTCGCTGGCCCGGCCGGACAAACGGATCATAGCCCTGGACGGGGACGGCTCCCTCCTGATGCGGACCGGTTCCATGGCGGTAAACGCCTGGTATAAGCCCGCTTCCCTGCTGCATGTTCTTTTTGACAACCGCGCCCATGAATCCACCGGCGGCCAGTTTACCGTGTCCTCCGGCGTGGACTGGCCCGCCGCGGCCAAAGCCTTTGGATATCCATCGGTAAGCAGGGCGGAAAGCCCCGCGGCGCTGGCGGAATCGGTACAGGCCTGGAACCGGAGCGGCGGACTGCGTTTTATCTATGCCCCCATCCGCACGGGCGCTCCGGAAAACCTGGGCCGGCCCAAAATTAAGCCGGCGGAAGTAACGGAACGGCTTAGGGATTTTCTGCGCGGGTCCTAATACCAGCTGTCCACCACGGCCAGCGTTTCGCCCAGCTTGGCCAGTTCTTCCGCCAGCTGGTCTTTGGTAATAATAAGCGGGGGAGCTACCAGGATCATGTTTTCATGGGTATAGGTCATAAAACCCCGCCTGGCCAATTCGCCGTTGATCTTTTTCATGGTTCCCTCCGGGTCCTGCCCGTAGGAAACCACCGGTTCTTTGGTTTTTTTATCCTTGACCAGTTCTACCGCGCTCATAAGGCCTATGGCCCGGACATCCCCTACTACCTTGTATTGTTCCTTAAAGCCGTTAAGGGTTTGCTTGAGTTCCGCGCCCCGCTCCTGTACATTGTCCAGGAGTTTGTTTTCGATAAGGTACGTAACCCCGGCAATCCCCGCGGCGCAGGCCAGCGGATGGCCCGAATAGGTAAGGCCGCAGGAAAGCAGGCGGTCATCAAAGTGGGCGGCAATTTTTGAAGAAACCCCCACGCCGCCAAGCTGGACATAGCCGCAGGTAACGCCCTTGGCAAAGGAGATAAGGTCCGGTTTGACGCCCCAGTGTTCAAAGGCAAACATCTTTCCCGTCCGGCCAAAACCCATCATCACTTCGTCGCAGATCATCATGATCCCGAACTCGTCACAGATCTTCCGGACGCCCTGGATATAACCTTCCGGCGGAATAAGAACGCCGTTGGAACCTGTAACGGTTTCCAGCACAATGGCGGCAATGGTGGGCGGATTTTCATACAGCACCTGTTCCCGCAGCTTGTGGATGTAGTAATCGGCGGCTTCTTTTTCCGAGGCAAAATTTACCGGCTCCCGGTAGACATAGGGATCAAAGAAGTGGATAAAGCCGGGGATCCCCGGTTCCAGGGCATAACGCCGGGGCTCGCCGGTCAGGTTGCCCGCTCCGAAACTGGAGCCGTGGTAGCTCCGGTACCGGGAAAGAACCTTGTTCCTGCCGGTAAACATCCGCGCCATTTTGACGGCGTTCTCGTTGGCGTCCGCCCCGGCGTTGGTAAAGAAAATTTTGCCGAAAGTATCCGGCAGAAGGCTTACCAGAAGTTTTGCCAGTTCCCCCCGGGGTTCGCTGGCATAGGAGGGGGAAATATAGCAGTACTTGTCCGCCTGGGCTTTAATCGCTTCCACGATAGCTTTGTTGCCGTGGCCCAGATTCATGTTAACCAGCTGGCTGGACATGTCGGTATAGCGTTTTCCCGAGGGATCCCACAGGTAGATCCCTTCTGCCTTTTCGACGACCACCGGATTCAGCCCCTTCTGTTTTGACCAGGACTGCATGTTATAGGCGGTATGGTTGGCGCGGATTGATTCTTCGGACATGATCACTCCTTATTTGGATTCTTTAAGAACCATGTCGATGGTTATGGCGGTGGCGACCACGGCGATTTTTTTTACGTCCTCCACAACGCCGGGATTGATGGAAACAATATACTTGTCCGCGGTGGTAAAAGCCTCTTTAAGGATGCCGTTCCACTTTTTCGTGATCGTCCCGATTTGATTGCTGCCGTGGTCGACGATGCTAAAATTCCAGGCCTTCCAGTCCCCGGTGATGGAAGCGATGGGCGTTTCATCATGCTGTACAATATGAAAGGTCGGCTTGAAGAATTTAAACTGCTGTCTGATTATGGCAATGGTATTTCCCCCGGAATCGGTCACGCTGATCTTGGACATAAAGAAAGTCCAGCCCCGTTTGATGGTGGCCAGGACTTTTTCTTCCGAATTCAGAATATCCAGCTTAAAGGGAAACAGGCTCTTGTTAAGAAAGATGCTTAGAATTTTAAGGCCCGCGGGCATAGTTTCCTTGATAGCCCCGATTAAATCCCCGGCATTGTTGTATACCTTATAGGCGTTGGTGAATTTTAAAAAGGCCACCTTTTCGTCAATAAAGTAATCGTCGTGTTTAAAAAATTCCTGTACATGGGTTTCCATAGGAACCTCCTTAATTATGCGAAAGTATATCGTTTTACCGGGGAAAATAACAATCCCCCGCCGGGGCCCTGTGATTGTCTGCCCGGAATAATATGATTCTTGCATTGACAGATTAGGCTTTTCAGGATTATTCTTTTGCTATGTAAATTTCTTTTGAAACCCGGGAAGTTTTGAAAGAAAGTCCGCCTTCATGAAATCCATCCGGGTTTCTTTGAACTTTTCGCTGTTACAGGGCTTTTTTGTTTGGCACAGCGGCGAAAAAGCCTTTACCCGAGGAAAAAAATGCCGGAAAAGCTTGTTCACAGTAGTACGCCTTTGGCGGCGGGGAACCAGATATACCTGGAGCGCCCCCGGATTGACCGCCTGCTGGAAAGGCAGGCGCAGAATCCTGTCGTCATTGTTAATGCCGGCGCGGGCTACGGAAAGACCCAGGCGGTCTACTCCTTTGTCCGCAAATACGACGCCTTTACAACCTGGATGCAGCTTTCCGAACGGGACAATTCGGGCGAGCGTTTTTGGGAGAATTTTGTCGCCACCATCGCCGCCGCCAACAAGAAGGCCGCGGCAAAGCTGGGGAAAATTGATTTTCCCGAAACCGACCGTCAGTTTGAGCGGTATCTGGAGATCCCCCTCACGGAAATGCCGCCCGCAGGGCGCTGTATCTTTGTGTACGACGATTTTCACCTTATCAACAATCCGGCGGTTTTGCAGTTTATGGAGCGTTCCATTACGTCCCCCTTTCCCGCCATTACGTCGATCCTTATATCCCGGACCGAGCCCGCCCTTAACCTGGTAAAACTTCTCTCCAAGGGGCTTTTGGGCAGGATTACCGAAGACGATCTCCGCTTTAGCCGGGAAGAAATGGCGGAGTATTTCCGAATCCAGAATATCACGCCTTCGTCCCAGGCGGTTTCTTCCATATATCATGATACCGAAGGCTGGGCCTTTGCCATACACCTGGCGGGGCTTTCTCTGAAAAACGCCCCTCCCGGTGCGCCCTATGTGCCCCAGGCCATGCGGTCGAATATTTTCAAGCTGATAGAGAGCGAGATTATGTCGACCATATCTCCCGGCCTGCGGAAATTCCTTGTGGA